>NZ_JAQOSR010000011.1:0-86393 GCF_046718885.1 Bradyrhizobium sp. UFLA01-814
GTCGCGGTGATCCGCGTCGGCGGCGCGACCGAGGTCGAGGTGAAGGAGCGCAAGGATCGCGTTGATGACGCGATGCACGCGACCCGCGCGGCTGTCGAGGAAGGCATCGTCCCGGGCGGCGGCGTCGCCCTGCTCCGTGCGTCCGAGCAGCTCAAGGGCCTGCGCACCAAGAACGACGACCAGAAGACCGGCGTCGAGATCGTGCGCAAGGCGCTGTCGGCTCCCGCTCGCCAGATCGCGATCAACGCCGGTGAAGACGGTTCGGTCATCGTCGGCAAGATCCTGGAGAACAAGGCCTACAACTACGGCTTCGACTCCCAGACCGGCGACTATGCCGACCTCGTCAAGAAGGGCATCATCGACCCGACCAAGGTCGTCCGTACCGCGATCCAGAACGCTGCCTCGGTTGCCGCGCTCCTGATCACCACGGAAGCGATGGTTGCCGAGCTGCCGAAGAAGAACGCCGGCGGCCCCGCGATGCCTCCGGGCGGCGGCATGGGCGGCATGGACTTCTAAGGCGACGAAGTCGTCCCGGACGCGGTGCAGCGCAAAGCGGTGCACCGCAGAGCCGGGATCTCGCTCAGCGAAAACGGAATGCAGAACCCCGGCAGCGATGCCGGGGTTTTTGTTTGGGGCGAGCTGCAGCGCGGCCAATGCGGATACTTTGCACAACCTCACGCTGATGCAGGGGCCTCACGCGGCTCTCAGCATGCACGTTATGCACAACACTCTCCGTAAATATACGTTGGTCTGAGTTGACAATCTCAAAAAAAATTTCGTGCGAGAGTCGCAAACCGAACCGACACTGTCGCCTTCGTCCCGCACAGTAAGCTCGGGACGAGATCGAACTTCACTCTCAAAAATCTGAATCGAGCACGGAGCGTCAGCTCCCGTGACGCGGGCAAGCGTTGCGGAGAATGCTCTCACTTGCAAGGGAGGCTGTGCCGTGGGCGAAAGCGAAGAGGTTCTCTGCCAAGCCGCCTGAAGAAGCGGAATTGAAGTCACATCGAGGATTCGTTCAAGGAGGGACCTGGCCGGTTGGAAGAAGCCCAGTGACGAGCGTGCAGCCCCCACTGCCGATGCTCCGTCAAACGCCGCAGGTGCGCGATGCCCCCCTACTACCCCGCGCACCGATCTGGGGCCAATCCAACCGGCCGGACTATTTCTGCAAGGCAAAAGGCAAAAAGCAAAAGGCAATATGGGAGGGAGGCGCTCATGGGCATGGTGATGGTCAGATGTCCGCAAACCGGACACGCGATTTCCACCGGAATCAAGACCGATCGCGAGAGCTTTCGACGCAGTACCGTGTTCTTCGCGCGCACGCCCTGTCCGTTTTGCCGCGCGGATCACGCCTGGTTTGCGCGGGACGCCTGGGTCGACGAGCCGAGCATCCGCGTGCGGCGACGCCGCGGCGGCGGTTCGCCGGCCTGACAATGGCCACCACTTTTGACGACCGCGATGGAGGGACACCATGGCGCATGTGCAGATCTCGACGGAAACGTCAGCCTGGCTGCTGCAGGCCAAGGACTTTCTCGATGAGGCACGACGGCTGAAGCCGGGCCCGAAGCGCAATGAGTTGCGCGAGACCGCAAAGGTGCTGCGCGAGATTGCGGAGCTCGAAAGGGTATCCTCCCCCACACGGGAGCTTGATCGGCGGCCGGGAAGCTGATCGCACCAGGAACGGGCTTACACGGCGTCGTCCGCCTCGATTTCCGGGATGCGCGGATCGTTGGCCGGCGCCATTCCGCGCGTTCGAACCTTGTCGCCCGAGAAGATCTCCTCGGCCTCGAGACGCATGACGCGATGGCATTCGCACGCCGCGGCCAAGAGCCGCGCCTGGTCGATCTCGATCCGGCCTCGTTGATCCGACCTGATCGCACCGCGCTTGCGCAGATTGCCCATCAGCAAGGTCACCGTCGTTCGTCGTACGCCGAGGATTTGCGACAGCGCGTGCTGGGTCAGCGGGAGGACGTCGCTGTCGACGCGGTCGCGAAGCTGAAGCAGCCAGCGCGCCATCCGCGCCTCGACCGGGTGGAGCGCATTGCAGGCGGAGCCGAGCTGAAACTGGATCAGCATCGACCTGACGTGCTTCTGGATCGCCTGCCGAATCCCGGGACTGCGGCCGAAAGCGGCATGAAAGCGCGCCGCCGGGATCCGCGAGGCGGTACCAGCCGCACGAACGACGGCGGTAATGCCCGACGGCGAGGCTCCGAGAACCGAAAGACTGCCCACGGCCCCTTCGCATCCGACCACGCCGGTCGCGACCGTCTGCCCATCCGCCATGTCGATCATCAACAGGATCGCGCCGCTGTGAGGAAAGAAGACGTAGTCGATCTCGTCACCGGCGCGCGCCAGGACTGCATCCTGTTCGAGCGCGACAGTCTCAAGTTCCGGTTTCAGGAGGTCCAGATCCGCCGGCGACAATGTCGCGAGAAGGCGATTACGAGTTCCACTGGAAATGCTCACCTGCGGGAACGTCAACGGTCGCACAGCTTACTCACTCGAACACAGGATCAAAAACAAATTCCAAACGATTGACCGCAAGGCGGAATTCTCCGCGGCAGCGTCCTTAAAGTTAGATGCAAATGCGCCGCCGGACGCAATAGCAAAATGCGCATCGTCGCACCGTAGAACTTCGGGAACTCAACAGTTCCAGTTTCGCATCGCTCGCGCCGCGCGCGACATCCGAACCTTCTCTTTCACCACCTGCGCAGGCGTGGGGCGGACGCGGTGCGACCGCGCCGCTGCGACGGCACCCGTCAAGACGCGCGCGAGTGGCGATCCGGCCACCGATGCGCCTGCGTGAGCAATTCCTGCGCGTCCTTGATCTCGGCAAGATCGAGCGCCGGATCGAAGCCGGCGAGCACCGGCGCCAACAATTGAGATATCTCCTCTGCCCGGCCGCTGCGGCTGTAAAGACGTGCAAGTCCCAGCGCGCCGCGCAGCTCGAACGTCCTGGTCTGCTGCCTTCGCGCAATCTCGAGGGCACGGCGGAAGGCGTCCTCGGCGCCGGGCATGTCAGGGCTGTTGCGGCGCGACCGCAGTTCGCCCTGCACGCGGTACAGCTCGGTATCCAGCCAGTGCTGCCCGGACTGCTCCGTCGCGTCGATCAACCCATCGATGATGTCGAGCCCGGCATCGACATGCCCGGCCTCCGCATTCGCCACGGCAATCTGCAATCCCCAGAACGGTTCACAGAGGTAGCAGTCGTTCTCGTGAAGCAACGTCCAGCCACGCTGCATCTCCGCGAGACCTGCGGCCCGGTCGCCGGCACGCCACTTCTCCAGACCATTGAGATAGGTGCCCGCGGCGACATAGAGCGGCATCGTGTGGTCCTGCGCCAGGCCCAGGGCAAGGATCGTCTCGGTCTGGCGCAACCTGCTGCCGCACAGCCCGTCGAAGACTGCCTTGTGAACCAGCGCATTGGCGCGCGCGAGCGCGCGCTGTTTCCCGGCGACGTTCACCGCTGCGCCCGCGAGCTGCAGGGCCCGATCGATCTCGCCACGCGGCCAAAGCACCAGGGCGAGAAATCTCATGATGACGAACGGCAGGTCGAGTGTCGACGCCTTGAAGGTTGCCGGATCCGGCTCGGTCGCATAGGCCGCGAAGGCCTGCTCGAGATGGATGCCCGCATTCACGTACTCGCCCGCGAACCAGGAGGTCACCCCGCTGGCCCAGCGCGCGACGATTGTCGCCACCGGCGAGTCCGGATGCCGCTCCGCTGCGCCCATGATCGCCTCCGCCAACTCCCGCATCGGCGCGAGCTCGCCGTGGGTCAAGCAGGCGTTGAAGAGGCCCGACTGGATCGGCGCCAGCTCGATTGGATCATCGATGTCGGAGGCGAACTGCCGGGCGCGCGTCCAGGCGGCCACCGTCTCGGGGGCGCTGTGCCCAAGACTGCCCCGCAGCGCGCGGCCGTAGGCGATTTGCAGATGGAGCCGGCCGATCATCCGATCCGGCTCGTCGGGCAGTTCATCGGCGATGGCGACCGCCTTGCCGAGATGCGCGATCGCCTCGCAATAGGCCGAGCGCTTCAGTGCCTGCTGACCGGCCTTGCGCCACCACGCCAGCGCGGTCTCGCCGAGCCCCGCCTCGGTGAAATGGTAGGCAACGACTTCCGGCTCGATCTCGGCCATCTCGGCAAATTTGTCGCGCAACACATCGCCGATATGCTTGTGAAGCAATTGCCGGCGGCTCTTGAGCAAGCTCTCGTAAGCCGCTTCCTGAACCAACGCATGCTTGAAGCTGTAGCTTGCATCCGGCGGCACGCCTCGGCGCAGCAGCAACTCGGCCTCTTCGAGCTGGGCAAGCGCCGCGGCAAGCGTCAGATCATCGCGCCCGGCCACGCTGCGCAGCAGTGCATATGAGAACTCACGGCCGATCGCCGCACCGATCTGCGCCACCTCCTTGACCGGCGCCAGCCGGTCGAGCCGGGCCATCAGCGAGTCCTGCAGCGTCGCCGGGATCGCCAGCGGCGGCAGCGGATTGTCGAGGCGGTAGCGCCCGGCATTCTCGACCAGCAGCCCCGACTCCATGACCATCTTGGTCAGCTCCTCGACGAACAGCGGGACACCGTCCGTCCGCTCGACGATCTGCGTCATCATCTCGCCGGGCAGCAACCGGCCGACGGTCACCTGCTCGATCAGCGCGCGCGTGTCCTGCCGGTCGAGCCGATCGAGCCGCAGCAGGCTGACATTGGCGAGCCCCGCCCATGGCGGCTCGAACTCCGGCCTGAACGTCATGAGCATGAGGATCGGCAGCCCCCTGATCCGGTCGACCGCGAGGTCGAGCAATTCGAGCGACGTCGCATCGGCCCAATGCACGTCTTCGCAGACGACAAGCACCGGCTGCTGCCGGGCGAGGCCCTCGAGCTGGTCGAGCAGCGCTGCGAATGTCTGCCGCCGCTGCTGCGCCGGGCTGAGGCCGAGCGGCGGATAGCGCTCGCCGGTCGGGATCGACAGCAGCGCTGCGATCAGCGGTGTCACGGTGGGCACGTGCTGCGTGCCGAGCGCCAGCATGGCTTCGAGCTTGTCCAGCTTCTGCTCCGGCGCATCCTCCGACCTGATGCCGGCGGCACGCTCGAGCTGGGCGACAAACGGGTGCAGCGCGCTGTTGGTGTGATAGGGCGAGCATTGATACCGCACACGGCGGTGTGTCCCGGACGCCAGGCTGTCGGAGAGCATCGCCACGATGCGCGATTTGCCGATACCCGCTTCGCCCGATATCAGCACCGCCTGGCCCTGGCCCTGCCACGCCAGTTGCTGGCGCGACAACGCAAATTCGATCTCCGCCTTGCGGCCGACGAAGCCGATCGAGCGCGCGGTGCGCACCGCCTCGAAACGGCTTTCCGAGGCCGGCTCGCCTTCGACGGCCCACACCGCGATCGGCTCGGAGATGCCCTTGACCTCGCGGCGGCCGAGGTTGCGAAGCGTGAACAGATTGCCGAGCAGCCGGCGGGTCGAGGCCGCCACGACGACCACGCCCGGCTCCGCCAGGCTCTGCAGCCGCGCCGCGATGTTCGGCGCATCGCCGACCAGCGCCTGCTCTTCCGACGCGCCGCCGGAGACGAGGTCGCCGACCACGACGAGCCCGCTCGCGATCGCGATCCGAACCGCAACGCCCTCTTTCGCGCGGGTCTCGAGCTTGCCGATTGCAGCGATGACATCGAGGCCGGCACGCACCGCGCGCTCCGCATCATCCTCGTGGGCACGGGGATAGCCGAAATAAGCAAGGATCCCGTCGCCGATAAATCTGGCAACGGCGCCGTCATATGTCGTGATCACCTGCGCACAGGCTGCGCGATAGGCGCGGATCACCTCCCACATGTCCTCGGGATCGAGACGTGCCGACAAGGCCGTCGAGCCGACCAGGTCGCAGAACATCACGGTGAGATGGCGGCGCTCTGCATCGTGCGGAGAAACCGGCGCGGCGATCAGTTCGGCTCGACTGAAGTCGGCGATCGCACGCAGCATCTTGCGGCGATGGCCGAGCAGGACGCCGAGCCTGTCGAAGTCTTCATCCGTCAGTTCGGGAAGAACGCCTAGGTCGATGCCGTTCTCGGCAAAACGCAGCGCGTATTGCCCAAGTCCCAGCTTCTCGAGCCATTCCGCAATCTGCTGCATTGGCTTCACCGACGGGTTGACGGCTGGCCGAATGGACCACGGTGCACAAACGTTATCCCAATCTGCCCGGGGTGGCACCTCTGTTTTGCGGCGTGGCGCAGGACATGGCAATTGTGGCGTGGCGGTGCCCCGTTACAGCCGTCTGCACGCTAACATTCGTACGAGTGGCTGGCGGTCCGTCCCGGCGAGAAAAATCGAAGGGCCGCCCGTGGGCGGCCCTTCTTGTCTTACGCGCTCTCGGGCGCCTTGAGGCGGACCAGCTTGGTCAGGAGCGCATCGAGGCCCTGACCCTCGCCCGCATGCAGGTCGATGCGGCCGACCTTCTCGACCAGACGCTCGAGCGACTCCAGCTCCTTGAGCCGCAGCAGCAGAGGGTTCTCCTCCATCAGCCTGGCGGTGTTCAGGAGCGAACGCGTCGCCGCGGTCTCCTCCTGGCGGCGGATCAGGTTGGCCTTCGCCACCCGCTCCGCCTCCACCACCTTGTTGACCAGCTCGCGGATCTCGCCGGGCAGGATCACGTCCTTCACGCCGAGCTCGGTGACCTCGACACCGCTGTCCGCGACACGATCGCGGACGAAGTCACGAAGCTCCGTATCGAGCGCCGTCTTCGCAGACAGCACCTCGTCCAGCGTGCGGCCGGCCACCGCCTCGCGGATCGCGAACTGCACCAGGCGGTACAGCCACGCATCCACGTCGGGCACCGTGGCCACGACCCGCTCGGGATCGACGATCCGGCGGAACGCGGTCAGCGTCACGCGCAGCGCGATGCGATCCTTCGTCAGCATCTCCTGCGCCGTGATCTCGACCGCCTGGGGACGCAGGTCGAGGCGCCTGACCTCGATCTTGCGGCCCGCGATCCAGAACGCGTGCCGGCCGGGCGCGAGCCGCTCGACCAGCTTGCCCTCGACCGTGAGCAGACCGGCCTCGTGGTTCTCGACCACCGCCTCGGTGATGACATCGGCCCGGTTGGGCTGGATCATCGCGAGGTGGCGTGCCGTGACCCTGGGATCGCTGCTGACGTCGATGCGCTCGACCTCGACCGACGTCGCGACCTTCCAGTACACGCGCGTCTGCCAGGGCGTCATCAGTTGCACGGGACGGCCGTCGAGGCTGACGATCGCGATCTCGTTCGCGCGGGTTTCCACCGCCTCGAACAGCTCGTCGGCGAGATCAGGACGCGCGGCCTTGATCACCGCGAAGCGATCCGCTGGGAATTCGGTCCGCACGACGCTGAACAGCTCGGCCTTGAGCTGATGCAGGGGATCGAACAGGCGGTGACGTCCGGGCGCGAGCACCTGCTCGAGCCGGCCGTTGCGCGTCAGCAACGCGCGCTCGCCATCCTTCACCGTCAACTTGGTCGTCAGGAAGTGCCAGGTCATGACACGCCTCCATTGTTGCTCCGAGGCCCATGGGCCGAAGAGCGGGTTGCATTTTGCAAAGGACGTGAGGACGCGAACGCGGCTTCCTGTCAGCCAAGCGGGCCGTGGCTTGAGGCTTGCGCGATGACGGGCGCACGCGCGCGTTCGCGCGACGAAAGTCGCGCGGCCGAGCGGAGCCACCCGGCATCAGCGCAAGCGGTATCCACCGCGGCGCAAAGCCGGTCTCACAGTGTCGATGTTCGGACGAAATGCCTTGCGGCAGGACGGCCGGACTGCGACTGAAGCGCGCGTCCGGTCCCCTTCAGAGGTATCAGCTTTTCAGGCTGAAACGGAGCGCTTGGAGCGGGAATCGAACCCGCGACACGATGAGTGTCATTCACCTGCTCTAACCAACTGAGCTATCCTTTGTGAGAGACCGGATTCGAACCGATACCTTCGGGATTTCACCCCCGACGCTCGCCCATGAGCTTCATCTCGCGATCTTCATTTCGGCGGAACACGACACCGCAAAGCGGCTCGCGCCAGTCGGGATCTCAACGAGCCCGAACCCATGGCCGAAGCGAAGGAGCGGGCTAATAGACGAAGCACGTCCGGGTTGCAAGGGGGCTGCGTGTGATTTTTTCTTGACGGGGCGGAGCTGTGACCCAGGCGTCGCAGCACGTCCCGTCATTGCGAGGGCGCGTTACCCCCTCTGCGCAACGTCCTGGAAGCAGCCGCGCAGCCAGTCGATGGCGACGCGCGTTGCCGCGTCGCGCTTGAGATGGTTCTGCACCAGGAGCCAGACGTCGCGCCGCTTCGGCAGCAGCGTGGCGCGCAGACGGCGATCGGTCAGCAGGTCGGCACAGCTGTGCTCCGGCAACACGCCGACCGCGTGATGCGACTGGATGAGCGTGTGGATGATACGGACATTGTCGGTCACGCAGCGTGCGCGAAGTCGCTTCGTGCGCAGGAACTGCATTTCCGGAATCCCTCCGAGCTCGTCGGGATAGGCACACAGCATCGCTTCTCCCGCCGTTGTCGCAGCCGGCTCGAAGAAATACGACCTGACCTCGGCGAGCTTCGAGATCGCAAAGTCGCCCTTGTCGGGCTTGCGCAAGCGGATCGCGAGATCGGCCTCCCAGCGCGAGAATTTTACGTTGTCGCTCGACGTCAGAAACTGCAGCGTCAGGCCCGGATGGGCACGCAGGAATTCACTTGCCCGCGGCGCCAGCACCTCCTCGGCGATCGCACTGGTGGAGGCGATGCGCAGCCGCCCGACCGGACCAGGCAGGCTTTCGCCGATCCGGCCGATCTCCTCGGCATGCGCCGCCATCGCCTGGATATGCGCGAGCACCATGTCGCACTGCCGGGTCGGCTTGCGGACGCCATCGACGGCCTCGAACAGGCGCAAGCCGAGCGCGCGCTCGATACGCGCCAGCCTGCGCCCGACCGTGGTCTCGTCGATGCGCAGCCGCGCGCTGGCGCCGGCGTAGGTGCCCTCGTCCCTGACGGCCGCGATGATGCGAAGATCGTCCCAATTCATGGCGGCAGGCTACATCGCGCGCCGGCCGCCTGCAATAACGCAGCCACCGGCTGCAATATCCCTGCATAACGGCAGGCCGATCCCGGGCTATGTTTTCGGCGACACATCCGCTGGAGAACGACCATGACGTCAGCCAAGACATTGATGCAGCTTGCCGGTATCGACCTCACCCCGCCCCGCCTCGCCGACAGCTGCCTGGTGCTGATCGATATCCAGAACGAATATCTTGCAGGTCCGCTGGCGCTGCCCGACGCCAACCCGGCGATTGCGCGCGCCACCGCCTTGCTGTCGCGCGCGCGGGAAAGCGGCGCCGCCATCATCCACATCGCGCACAAGGGCCAGCCGGGCAGCCTGTTCGACCGCACCGCGGAGCGTGGCGCGATCGTCGCGCCGCTGGCACCGCGGCCGGGTGAGATCGTGATCGAGAAGCAATTGCCGAACGCCTTCGCCGGCACCGATCTCAACGCGCAGCTTGCCGCGACCGGCCGCAAGGAGCTGGTGCTCGCCGGCTTCATGACGCATATGTGCGTGAGCTCGACGGCCCGCGCCGCGCTCGATCTCGGCTTCCGCACCACGATCGACGCCGACAGCTGCGCCACCCGCGATCTGCCCGACGGCGTCGGCGGCACGATTGCCGCAAGGCTGATTCACGACGTCGCGCTTGCCGAACTGTCCGACCGCTTCGCGATCATCGCCCGCGGCAACGCGCTCGCCTGAGGGCCGCCCCCTCTGTGCGCTACTGAAACGCGACCTCGGCGAAGCTGCGCAGCTTGCGCGAATGCAGGCGTTCGGATTCCTGCTGCTTGAGCCGCTCCAGCGCCCTGAGACCGATCTCGAGGTGCTGGCCGACGCGCTGGCGGTAGAATTCGCTGGCCATGCCTGCGAGCTTGATCTCGCCATGCAGCGGCTTGTCGGAGACGCACAGCAGCGTGCCGTAGGGTACGCGGAAGCGATAGCCGTTGGCAGCGATCGCCGCCGATTCCATGTCGAGCGCGACCGCGCGCGACTGCGACATGCGCCGGATCACCTGCGGCCCGCTGATCTCCCAGTTGCGGTTGTCGACGCTGGCGACCGTGCCGGTGCGCATCAGCCGCTTGAGCTCGAAGCCGGTGAGCCCGGTCACCTCGCCGACGGCTTCCTCGAGCGCGACCTGCATTTCCGCAAGCGCTGGGATCGGCACCCAGAGCGGCAGCTCGTGGTCGAGCACGTGGTCCTCGCGCACATAGCCGTGGGCGAGCACATAATCGCCGAGCCGCTGCGTGTTGCGCAGTCCGGCGCAGTGCCCGATCATCAGCCAGGCATGCGGCCGCAGCACCGCGACGTGGTCGGTGATGTTGCGCGCATTGGACGGACCGATGCCGATGTTGATCAGGGTGATGCCGCGATAGCCGGGCCGGACCAGATGAAAGGCCGGCATCTGCGGGACGCGTTCGGACGGGGTCCCGGTGGTGCCGCCGCCGAGCCGCGCATTGTGCGTGATCACATTGCCGGGCGCGACAAAGGCCTCGAGACCGGCCTCGCCCGACGCAAGGCGCTGCTGGGACAGCTGCACGAAGGCATCGACATAGAACTGGTAGTTCGTGAAGATCACGAAATTCTGGAAGTGCTCCGGATCGGTGCCGGTGTAGTGGTAGAGCCGGCGCAGCGAGTAATCGACCCGCGCCGCGCGGAACAGCGCCAGCGGCTCCGGCGCGCCCGGCGTCAGCTCAAAGGTGCCGTCGGCGATCGCGTCGTCCATCGCGGCAAGATCGGGGGTATCGAAGATGTCGCGCAGCGACCGGGTGAACGCCGAACTGTCGGCGATGGTCAGCGCCGCCTCGATATTGATGTCGCGGCGGTAGGCGAAATGGATCGGGATCGGCTCGTTCGACTCGCCGATCTCGACCGCCACGCCATGGTTCTTGATCAGGAGCCCGATCTGCTCGGTGAGATAGGTCCGGAAGATATCGGGCCGCGTGATGCTGGTCTCGTGGATGCCGGGCCCCGCGACGAAACCATAGGCAAGCCGCGAGTCGAGCCGCGCATGTGACGAGGTCGTGATGCGGACGAACGGATAATGTGCCCGTACCCGCGTCGTGAACGGCACGCCGTTGACATAGGCCTCAAAGCGATTGCGCAGGAATTCAGTGTTGCGCGCGTAGATCTCTTCGAGGCGGGCAACCGCCGCGCCGGCATCGACGAATGCTTCGGTCGTGATCGGCGACGGGGTTTGGACGGAAGATGCAGGAGACATGTCGCTTCGCGTCAGATCGGTTGTCGAGCTTGGACTCGCTCTGGATCAGCGCAGTATAGCGACTATGGCATCGAGTTCCAGACGTCGATCACGCCGCAGCGGTGGGATGCTGCCCGTTGACCATTCTGCCTACTGAATCCGCGCCAGCACCGCGAGACGGCGGATGCCCTTGTTACGGTAGGCGTCGAGGAACGCGTAATAGTCCTTGAACGAGACGCAGCCGTTGGAGTCGCCGTTCGGACCGAGCATGAAGGTGTGCGCGAGCAGGCCGTCGCGGTTGAAGATCTTGCCCTCGCCGCCAATCGGATTGAGCCGCAGTGCCGGCACGCCGTGGAACAGCGCCTCGCGCGGCTTGAGCTCGTAAATGTGCGGCGGCGTCACGCCGACCATCTTCAGATGCGAGGACCGGGGGTCGTCGAGCCTGGAGCCGAGGCCCGAATGCGCCTCGAGGCGCGTGCCGTCGGGCAGGTACACGGTCTTGGCTGAGATGTCGTACACCGCGGTCTGACGGTCATAGGGCGGCGAGCCGCCGAGCATCGGGTTCTGGTCCAACGTCGAGGGGATGCTGCCGGTGACATTGGCGTCGGCCGAGGCGAACGACAGCAGCCCGCCGCCCGACTCGCGCTTGCCCCACAGCTTTTCGACCATGCTCTGCCGCTCGTTCGATGCGATCGACATCACCGCGGCCTTGGCGCGCGCGGCCATGTCACGGACGCCGCCGGACTTGGTCGCCTGCTTGGCCTCGGCAGGCTTCGCCTCGGACGCCTTATCGGCACCCTTGGGCTGAACGTCCGCAGAGGGATCGTTGAGCGCCACCTTCAGATTGGCGGCGGCCTGCTTCTTGGCGGCTTCGACCGACTTCGGCGCCGGCAACGGCTTCGATGTCTCGGCGAGCTCTGCGGAGGCGACCGCCCTCGCCGCTTCGGCGAGCTTGGGCGCAGCGGCCTGCTTGATCGGGTCGATCTGCGGTGCGGCGTCAGCCACGACGCTGGACGCCACGCCCTCGGGTGCGGCGGCCGCAAACCGATCGTTAAACATAAGCGACGATGCCGGCGCTTCCGACTTCGCGACCTCGGTCTTCGCGGGAGCCACCGGCGCCGGCGTCAGGGACGCGAACACCTCGTTGAAGGCAGGCGCCGGCCGCGCAGCGACCGCGACGGGCCGCTTGACCACCGGCGCATCGAACGACGCATTGCCGACCGACGGATAGACGCTCGCGGCAAAGATGTTGGCGTAGACGGTCCAGGCGCAGCCAAGCACCAGCCCCGCCACCGCGGCGCTGCCGAGGAAATGCTGTCGGAGAATTTTTCGGGAGGATTTCTTGCGGCTTGGCGCCCCAAGAACATACGCACTCGCACTCGTACCCATACGCCCGGCGCTCAAAACAGGTCCACCTTTGTACCTCACTCGACGCGGGGTCGAACGATGTTCGGCTCAACGTCGCGCGGGGGCACAGACGGCCATTAAGGCGACTTTTAGTTAAATGCGACTTAACCGGATGCGATCCCCTGCAGCGCGGGAAGTGCCTGTGGCGTAGGGCTTTTTTAAGATGACATTGGACCGCCAAAGCGGCTTTTCTGTCCCATGATGGGACATTCCGGCATGCCGCTCCAGCGCGGCATGCCGGGGTGAAACCTAGGGAGAATTTCCTTCCCGATCGCCCCGTAGTCACGCGGGGATCGAGCAAAAAACATCTCTCAGTAGCTGAGCTTCGGATACCAGTCCTTGCCGCGTCCCTCTGGCGTGGTGTCGAGCACCGTCCAGAGCGGATCCATGTCCGGCGCGCCGCGCGGGTCCTGACCGGGGTCCATCGTGCCCGCGCCCATTTCGCCGGCCCAGAAATGACGGATGGTGCCGTTGTGGCGCGTGAAGACATTGTAGCCCGGCAGGTCGCTGTCATCCTTGTTGACATAGTCGCGCGTGTAATCGCCGGATGCATCCGAGTAGATCCTGTGACGCGTCCAGCCGCGCGCCTTCTTCGCCTCGATCAGCCGTGCGATCGGCGAGCGCGCCACGAACACGAACGACACGCGCCGCTCGATATCGGGCAACTTCTCCTCCCACGTGCCCATGAACGACGTGCACATCGGACACGGCTTCTCGCGCTGCGGGCCGTACATGTAGCTGTAGATGATGAGCGTCGGCTTGTCGCCGAACAGATCGGCGAGCGAGGCCGCACCGGCCTCGCCGGTGAACTCATAGGGCTTGGTCACCTCGCCGCCGGGCGGCAAGGCGCGGCGCAGCGCGGCGACGCGCTCGATATGCCGGCGCAGCTCGATCTCTTCGACGAGCAGCGCCTGGCGGGCGCGACGATACTCGGCGCTCTCATTGGGAAAGCGCCTGACGTTGGTCTTGGCGAGTTCGGCAGCAGGCTTGAGGACGGAACTGGTCATGTTGGAACCTCGAGTGGTTGACGGGCTGTCTGGAAGACGACCCGGACCCGGACGATCCGACACTTAACGGCGAGAGTTTTACTGCAGTTCCGGGGGCGGGGAACGGTCGAGGACCTCGCCACTTGCGCCTTCCAGCAGGTCGAGCGCGTAGGTTTCGATGGTCAACGGTCCGCGCATGCGCTTGGCCTCGGCCACCGTTTCGACACGGGCGAAATTGTCGCGCAGCGAGGCCGGCATCGCCTGCTCGACCTCATGCACATACAACAGCTTGCCGGACAGCTGCTCAGGGCTCGGCTCTTGCATGTTGACCCAGCGAATGCGCTGGCCCTGCTGGGCGACGCAGGTGCCCTTGGGGAGATAGAAGGCGAGCCAGCCCGTGGTGCCGTAGTCCGCCGCCAGCACGCAGCTCGCGCCGGTCCGCGTCCGCACCGCCTCGATCTCGCCCGCGAGCTCCTGCCAGCCGACACCGACGCTGCGCACGGTGGCGTCGCGGCGGTAGCCCGAGAGCAAACCGGTGTTGGCCTGCACGATCAGCAGCGCGAACAGCACGACGCCGACGGGCGCGGCCCAGCGGCGGCAGAAATCGATCGTGCGCTGCTCGCGCGGCGCCCACTGCACCTGGACTGCCGCGACCGCGGCCGCCACGGCAAAGGCGGGATAGACCGGCGCGAACCAGTTGGCCTCGACCCGCGCATGCAATGCGTGCCAGGTGAAGTAGACGACGATGGTCCAGAACATCGTGTTGACCAGCACACGCGCCTCCAGCGCGCCGGCGCGGCGCCGATAGAGCGCGTAGAGGCCCATCACGCCGAGGATGAAGACCAATGGCGTTGCGAACGCAAACTGGGTCGGGATCAGCTCGGCGATGTAGGTCGGCCGGAAATCCTCGATCCGCGCGCGGCCCATCTGCTTGATGAAGGACACCCAGTGATGGTCCGCATTCCAGCGGATGACCGGGCTGAACAGGCCGAGCGCGACCAGACCGCCGAGATAGAGCCAGGGCGAGAGAAACCAGCGCCGCAGCTTCGGCACCACCGCAAGCCAGATCAGGATCGCCGGACCAAAGAACAGCGCTGAGTATTTCGACAGCAGCGCCGCGCCGGCCCCGGCGCCGACCGCAAGCCACCAGGCGCCGCGACCGCTCTCCAGTACCTTTGCGAGCGCGTACAGCAGGAGGCTGGCAGCGACCAGCAACGGCGCGTCCGGCGTCACGATCAGCGTGCCGACGGCGGCCATCAGCGTGACATTGAGCAGGATCGTTGCGCTCGCCGCGATGCGCCGGCCGCCGAACAGGATCTCGGCCGCCCGGTAGATCGCCCAGCTCATCGGCAGTGCGAGCAGGATCGACACCAGCCGCACGCCGAACGGCGTATCGCCCGCGATCATGGTGCCGAGCCGGATCACGATCGCCACCATCGGCGGATGGTCGTAATAGCCGCCGGCGAGCGACTTCGACCACATCCAGTAATAGGCTTCGTCGAAGGTCAGCGGCGTCCATGCGGCGGCGGCCAGCCGCAACACGACCAGCGCGCACACCGCAAGCGCGGTGTTTCGGGCAAGCCGCGCCTTGTTCGCGTTCATGCCACCGTCATCGCTTGCGCCAGACGAACAGCCCGGACATCGCGTAGTTCCACACCACGCCCATCAGTGCGCCGGCTGCGCCCGCCAGCCACCAGATCGGCTCCTGGTCGTAGACCGAGAACGCGACGCCGACATTGGCGAGCAGGCCGACGCTGCAGACCAGATAGAACAGCAGCAGGCCGCGCAGGATGCCGAAGCCCTTCAGCCGCTGGTCGCGGTAGGTCAGGAAATTGTTGAGGATGAAGTTGCTGGTCATGGCGACGATCGCACCAGTGGCCTGGGCCTCCGGAAATGGCGCCTTGAACAGTTCGAGCGCGATGAACAGCACGGTGAGATGCACCACCAGGCCGAGCCCGCCGACGGCTGCGAACAGAATGAAGCGCAGCGAGATCAGATCATTGGTGAGCTTTGCCAGCACCAGGCCAAGGAAGTCGAGCGCGACCATGGAGTCGAGCTTGCTCTCGCCATGCTGGCGCGCACCGAAGGTGTAGGGAATTTCGACCGCGCGCAGCTTGCCCTCCGCCGTCGCCACCACGTCGAGCAGGATCTTGAAGCCTTGCGTGGATAGCTGCGGCGCGAGCTGCTCGAAACGGTCGCGGCGGACCATGAAGAAGCCGCTCATGGGGTCGGCGATCTCGACCTTCAGCGCGCGTCGGGCGATCTCGGTGGCAAACGCGCTGGCGCCGGCGCGCTGCTTGTTGAAGCCGTCGGCCTTGTAGCCCTCGATGTAGCGGCTGCCGACCACGAGCTCGGCCTCGCCGCTCTGCAGCAGCGCCACCATCTTCGGCAGCTGGGTCTCGTCATGCTGCAGATCGGCATCCATCACCGCGGCAAACGGCGCGCTCGACGCCAGGATGCCCTCGATGCAGGCGCCGGACAGGCCGCGCCGGCCGATCCGGCGGATGCAGCGCACGCGGGAATCCTTCCGCGCCAGCGCGCGCACCACGTCCCAGGTTCCGTCGGGCGAGTTGTCGTCGACGAAGATGACTTCCCAGGACACGTCCTTCAGGATCGCGTCGAGCCGGCGGTACAGCACCGTGACATTGTCACGTTCGTTGAAGGTCGGGACGACCACCGAAAGCAGCGGCAAGCTTGCTGCCTGCGATGAGGTTTCGGGGCCCGGCTTGATGGCTTCGTTCATGAGCGCCAGCGTATAGCCGCAGCCTCACCCGCTGCCAAGCAGGCCGACCCAAACGCACGCTCGGAAAGCGGGAAAACGGGGCAAAATCCCCCTGAAAATACCAACGACCACGAACAAGGGGCGCGCGTACATCCGGCGCAGCCATCAATGTCGTGGTCGTCCCAGCGCCGGAGCCCTGAAGCTGCAACGTCGCCGTTGGAAGCAAGATAGGAACCCTCCGGGCGATCCGCAAGGGGCGCAGGAGGGCGCTAGTTGTTGGGGACTTCCCGGATCACCGGGCCGCGTGGCGCCGGGGCCGCCGGCGCGGCTTCCGCGGCGGGAGCCGCCTGCGGTTGCGCCGCGGACCGGGTCGGGTTGCGGAGCTGGCTCGGCGACGGCCCGTAGATGAACGCCGCCGCCAGCGCGACGGCCGCGACCAGTGCGCCCAAGAAACCTGCCGTCGATTGTGATCTCATGCCGATGATCCCCTCGCCTGCGCGGATTGATATCAAAAATCGGCCGGCCGCAACAGGATTTGGGAACCTATTTGGCCGCGGCCTTGCGCCGGGTGAAGGCGGTCACGATGTCCTTCTGCGCGAGCTCGATCGCGCGGTTGGCAGTCGTCAGATTCGCATCGGCATCCTGTTTCGGAAATTGCAGCGACAGGAAGTCGATCAGCGAGACCCGGAAGTTCTGCCGCTCCGAGGGACAGACATTGGCGATCAGCGAGGTGAATTCCTGGTCGGACATCGCCTTGTTGCTGTCGCGGGGATATTCGCGGGCGAGGCAATTCCAGTAAGCGTCGCGGCCGGTGATCGCGAGCTTGTGCGCATCGTCGACCTCGTCGGCCATCGCGGCGGACGATATGGCGGCGGAGGACATGATCAAGAGGGCGGCCGCAACCAGCATGCGCATTTGTTGTTCTCCATTTTGGCGCATCGTAGCGAAGAGCGACAGAGACGATAAGCACTGCCGCGCCAATCTGGCAAACTGGCCAATCACGATTATTTTGACCAGAGCGTTTTCAAGCGAAGTGGGTACCGGTTCGCGTAAGAAAACGCGTCAAAGCATGAATCTAGAGCCCCGTTCCGATTCCATCGGAACGGAAAAGGCTCTAGTCTTGCTTCCTGTTCCCTCCCTCACGATGAGTGCAGTCGTGGCCAAAGCTCCCACCAAGGCGACCAAGACCAAGACAGACGCAGGCAACATCTATATCGGCATCGGCGGCTGGACCTTCGAGCCGTGGCGCGGGGTGTTCTATCCGGAGAAGCTCGCGCAAGCGAAGGAGCTGTCCTACGCCGCCTCGAAGCTGACCTCGATCGAGATCAACGGCACCTATTACGGCTCGCAGAAGCCGGAGAGCTTTCGCAAATGGGCCAGCGAAGTGCCCGACGGCTTCATCTTCTCGCTGAAGGGACCGCGCTTCGCCACCAACCGCCGCGTGCTCGCCGAGGCCGGCGATTCGGTGAAGCGGTTCTATGATTCGGGCGTGTTGGAGCTGAAGGACCGGCTCGGGCCGGTGCTCTGGCAGTTTGCGCCGACGAAGAAGTTCGACGGCGCCGATTTCGGCAAGTTCCTCGAGCTGCTGCCGCGCAAGCTCGACGGCCGCGCGCTGCGCCACGTCGTCGAGGTGCGCCACGACAGCTTTTGCGTGCCCGAATTCGTCGCCCTCATTCGCGAGCACGAGGTGCCGGTGGTGTTCGCCGAGCACGGCAAATATCCGGCGATTGCCGACGTCGCGAGCGACTTCGTCTATGCCCGGCTGCAGAAGGGCAATGACGAACTGAAGACCTGCTATCCGCCGAAGCAGCTCGACGCCTGGGCCAAGCGGTTTCAGGACTGGGCCGGCGGCAGCGAGCCCGACGACCTGCCGAAGGTCGAGAAGACCGCGCCCAAGAAGGCGCCGCGCGACGTGTTCGCCTATGTGATTCACGAAGGCAAGATCCGCGCGCCGGCGGGCGCGATGGAATTGATCGAACGGGTGAAGTGAGGGAGAACCGATGGCGAAGGCGAAAAGGCTGTTCACCATCGGCTACGAGCAGACGCCGTCCAAGGCGGTGCTCGACGAGCTCCAGCACGCCGGCGTCAAGCTGCTGGTCGACGTCCGCGCGATCGCCTCCTCGCGGCGGCCCGGCTTTTCCAAGACCCAGCTCGCCGCTGATCTCGACGAGCGCGGCATCGCCTACGTCCATCTGCGCGGTCTCGGCACCCCGAAGAGCGGACGGGAGGCGGCGCGCAGCGGGCAATATGCGCTGCTGCACAAGATCTATTCGGCGCACCTGAAGACGGCGCAGGCCAAGGAAGAACTCGACGAGCTGTCGGCGCTGGTCAAGCAGTCCGGCCCGGTCTGCATCCTCTGCTACGAGCGCGACCACGAACATTGCCATCGTCGCTGGATCGCCGAGATCATCGAAGAGCGCGACGGCGTCAGGATCGAGAACCTGGCGGCGCCGCAGGTCTAGCCTGCCTCGCCCGGCACATTCAGCGTCCCCTCCATCATCTTCACGCAGCCGCCGCCGACATGCACCGACGTGATCGCGCCGCCTTGCTTGCGCACCCGCGTCAGCAACAGGCTCGGCCGGCCCATGTCGACACCCTGCCCGATCCGCAGCCGCAATTCGCCGTCGCGCGCGGGATCGATATCGGCGAGCAGCGCCGCACAAGCCGCGGTCGCGCTGCCGGTGGCGGGGTCCTCGGACAGGCCGCTGGCGCCCGGATGGAACATGCGCGCCTGCAGGTCGAGCGGCTGCTCGCTCGCTGGCATGTCACGGGTGTAGAAATAGACGACGTCGCGGCCGATCTCGGCCAGCGTCCTGGCGAACGCCGCCGCATCCGGCCGGGCGCGCCTCAGCGCCTCGCGCGAGGCGATCTCAACCACCAGGAACGGCAGGCCGACCGAGACGACCTGCGGGGCGTGCCGATCGGTCTTCACATCAGCCGCCGTCAGCGACAGGCACGCGGCGGCCGCGGCCGCGCTCACCTCGTTGGTCCGCTGCAACGCCTGCGGCGCCGTCAGCTCGGCCCCAACCACATTGCCGCCATCGGACAGGATCTCGACCGGCACGAGGCCCGCCTTCTCCTCGAACCTCAAGCGCGCCGGTGCCTTCGCGGCCCGGCTCGACAGCACGAAGGCGGTGCCGACATTGGGATGGCCGGCGAACGGAATTTCCGAGCGCACCGTGAAGATGCGAACCTGGGCGTCGTTGGCCTTGTCCTGCGGCGGCAGCACGAAGGTCGTCTCGGAATAGTTGAACTCGGTCGCGATCGCCTGCATCGCTTCGGTCGACAGCCCCTCGGCGTCGAGCACCACGGCGAGCGGGTTGCCGCCGAAGGCGCGGTCGGTGAAAACGTCGACGGTGATATAGCGCCGCTGCATCTTGCTTGTCCTTGTGCTCCGGTCACCCGCGACCGATGACGTCATCGTAGCACAGCCCTGGCGATGCCCTTCAGAGCACTCGGTACAATCGCGGACGAGTCAGAGGCAGACAGCTCGCGCGGTTTGCGCGTGCTGCCGCCTACCCCAGCTGCCAGACGTGCACCGGGTGCTCGTAGCCGCGCACCGGAATCTCGCCGCGCGAGACGGCGTCGTTGCAATCGTCGCCGAGTGCCTCGCGCACCGCGGAGGAAATCAAAAACTGCGAGCCGAGCTCCTTATTGAGCGCCTCGAGCCGCGCGGCAAAATTCACGGTGTCGCCGATCACGGTGTATTCCTTGCGCCGGGGCGAGCCGATATTGCCGGCGACGACCTCGCCGATGTGGATGCCGATGCCGATGCGCAGCGGCCAGCTCGACGCCGCGTTGGTGCGCTCGTTCGCCGCGAGCATTTCGCGCGCGGCGGCGACCGCCTGATGCGCGGCGTCGCCGGTCTCGAACGGCGCACCGAACAACGCGAGAAAGCCGTCGCCCAAGAACTTGTTCACGATGCCGCCATGGCGATCGAGGATATCGACCAGCACGGCAAAGGCGCCGTCGAGCCTGTCCACCACCTCCTGCGGCGAGCGGGTGCGCGCGCCGGCCGTGAAGCTGCGGAAATCCACGAACATCACGGCGACGCGCCGGATGTCGCTCCCGGTGCCGGCGCCCTCCGTCATCAGACGTTCGACCACCTGCGGCGAGACGTGCTGGCCGAACAGATTGGTGATGCGATCGCGCGCGGTGGCGGCCGCGATGCTGGCCGCGAACTGCCGGCGCAGCTGCATGCCGACCGCGCCGGCCAGCACGCCGCAGATCAAGATGATCGCGCTCCGCGCGGCGTGATAGTAGATGCTGGTCTCGGCCGCGCCGCCGCCCGAGGGATGGAAGAACACCGCCATGTAGAACAGCTCGGTCGCCGCGACGAAGCCGGTGAAGGTCGAGAGCCAGAAGTCGAGCCGCAGCGTCGACAGGATGATGAAGACGAAATAGATCAGCGGCGCCACGAAGCCGAGCGCCTCCTGCGGCCCCATGCTGTTGATGTGCAGCGCCAGCACGACGGTCGGCAGCGACGTCTCGACCAGCACGCCGATGTAGCGCCGGACCACCGGCAGGTCGCGCCCCTTGCGCATGTGCCAGCTGATCGCCCCGTGCACCCAGAACTCGAACAGGATCAGCGGAACGGTGACGTAGAAGACGTAGACGGGGCTGAGGTTGCCATGCCAGACGCGGCTGACCGCGTCGGGCGCAAAGGAATACACCAGCAGACTGATCGCCGCGAGGGCAGCGGCGGTGCCGATCAGCACCTCGATGCGGAGCAACTCGGTGGTCATCACCTCGCGCATCAGGGCGTGATGGAAGTCCGTCGCGACCGCCGCGCCAGCCGCTGTGCTTTCCCTGTCTGGAAATTCCGTCAATCCCTCACCCCCGTCATTCCGGGGCGCGAAGCGAACCCGGAATCTCGAGATTCCATACTAGCCTCAATCGAGCGTGCGGCGGAAGCGCGTCACCGCGATCGTCATGGCGAACAGCATCAGGGCGACCAATGCGGCGGTGTCGTATTGCAGGTTCTGCATCGCCGCGCCCTTCAGCATGATGGCCCGGACGATGCGGACGAAATGGGTCAGCGGCAGCCCCTCGCCGATATATTGCGCCCAGACCGGCATGCCCGCGAACGGAAACATGAAGCCGGACAGCAGGATGCTCGGCAGGAAGAACATCATCGAGAGTTGCATCGCCTGCAGCTGGTTCTGCACGATGGTCGAGAAGGTGTAGCCGATCGACAGATTGGTGGTGATGAACAGCGTGGTGAGCAGCGCCAACAGCGTGAGGCTGC
Source organism: Bradyrhizobium sp. UFLA01-814 (assembly GCF_046718885.1). Taxonomy (NCBI): domain Bacteria; kingdom Pseudomonadati; phylum Pseudomonadota; class Alphaproteobacteria; order Hyphomicrobiales; family Nitrobacteraceae; genus Bradyrhizobium; species Bradyrhizobium sp. UFLA01-814. The sequence goes on from NZ_JAQOSR010000011.1 coordinate 21,599, forward strand.
CGAGCACCGGCACGCCGAACAGCACGATGCCGATGGCGATGATGAGCGTAGCCTGGATGAAGCCGACCAGCACATAGGGGATGATCTTGCCGAACATCACCTCGACCGGCTTGATCGGCATCGACAGCAGGCTCTCCATGGTGCCGCGCTCGATCTCGCGCGTCACCGAGAGCGCGGTGAAGATCAGCATGGTCATGGTCAGGATGGTCCCGACCAGGCCGGGCACGATATTGAGGCGCGAGTCCGCCGCCGGGTTGTAGCGGGCGTGGGCGCGGATTTCGAACGGCATGTCCGGGGGATCGCCGACGTGCAGATCATGCGCCAGCGCCGATTGCACCAGCGGCCCGAGTGCGCCGAGCGCCGAGCCCGACGCGACCGGGTCGGTGGCATCGGCCGCGACCAGCAGCGCCGGTCTGTCGCCGCGCCGCACCGCGCGCTCGAAGCCGCGCGGGATCTCGACGCCGAACAGCACCTTGCCGGATTGCAGCAGCTCGTCGAACTCCTCGACGGTGTGGACCTCGCGGACAAAATGGAAATAGGCGGTGTTCTCCATCGCCTTCAGGATCGAACGGCCGAGATCGCTGTCTTCCTGGGTCAGCACCGCGGTCGGCAGATTGCGCGGCGTGGTGTTGATGGCGTAGCCGAACAATGTCAGCTGCATCACCGGCAGCATGATGATCATGGCGAACGAGACGCGGTCGCGGCGAAGCTGGATGAACTCCTTGACCAGCATCGCGTAGCTGCGCCGCCAGAAGCCGAATGCCGGCTCCCTCGCCTCGCTGTTCTGGATCGTTTCCGTTGCGCTCATCGCAATTATCCCTGGAAATTATCCCTGAAAGTTGTCCTTGGAGCGCCCCATCAGGTCGATGAAGACGTCCTCGAGCGACGGCTCGCTGGCCTGCCATTGCCATTTCGAATTGTCCCGATAGGGCGCGATCGCGGCCTCGAGCGCCGCCTTGTCGCGGCCGGAGACATGCAGGCTGGTTCCGAACGGCGCCACCATGTCGACGCCGGGCTTGTCCGTGAGTTCGGCCATCAGGCCGTTGAAGTCCTCGCCCGTCACCGTCCAGGTCGACAGCGCGGACGCGGCGATCACCTCGTCCACCGTGCCATGCGCCAACAGATGACCGTAGGCGATGTAGGCGATCTCGTGACAGCGCTCGGCCTCGTCCATGTAATGGGTCGACACCAGCACGGTGAGGCCTTCAGCGGCGAGCGCGTGGATCTCGTTCCAGAAATCGCGCCGCGCCTTGGGATCGACGCCGGCGGTCGGCTCGTCCAGCAACAGCAATTGCGGATTGGGCAGCGTGCAGGCGCCGAGCGCCAGCCGCTGCTTCCAGCCGCCGGAAAGGTTGGCGGCGAGCTGCTCCTCGCGGCCCTTCAGTCCGATCCGCGCGATCATGTCGGCCGCGGCGCCGCGCGCGTCCGGCATGCCGTAGAGCCGCGCCACGAATTCGAGATTCTCGCGCACCGACAGATCCTGGTAGAGGCTGAAGCGCTGCGTCATGTAGCCGACCTTGCGCTTGATCTTGTCGGCATCGCGCCGGATGTCGTAGCCGAGGCAGGTGCCCTCGCCGCTGTCGGGCGTCAGCAGGCCGCACAGGATGCGGATAGTCGTGGTCTTGCCGCTGCCGTTGGGGCCGAGGAAGCCGTAGATCGAGCCGCGCTTGACCTGCATCGACAGGTCATGGACCACCTCGCGGCCGCCAAACGACTTGGTCAGGCCCTTCACATCGATGGCGATGGAGGATGCGTCGGACCGCGCGCTGGTGGAGCCGCCGTTCATCTGCGGTCCGCCACCGGCGTCTTGGGATTGAGGTAGATGCTGATCGGCTGACCGACGCGCAGCACATCGGGCCGGCTCGGCCGCGCCTGGATCAGATAGACCAGCTTGTTGCGCTCATCGAGGCTGTAGATGACCGGCGGCGTGTACTCCGCCGTGGTGGCGATGAAGTAGATCTTTGCGGTGAGGTCGGCGGCGCAATTGTCGCAGGTCACCCTCACCTCGTCGCCGAGCGCGAGCTTCGGCAGCTCGGCCTCCGGCACGAAGAAGCGCAGCTTCATGTTGCCGGGCGGCATGATCGACAGCACCGGGCGCTGCGCCTGCACCATCTCGCCCTCGCGGAAATAGATCTGCTGGATCGAGCCCGCGATCGGCGCAAAGCCCTTGCGACGGTCGAGCCGGGTCTGCGAGGTGTTGACCCGCGCCTCCGCCACGCGCAGCGCCGAGACCGCGGAATCCAGATTGGCCTGGGTACCGGCGCCGGTGCCGCGCAGCGAGGCCGCGCGGTCATAGCTCTGCCGCGCGTTGGCCAGGGTCGCGTTGTTCTGATTGAGATCGGCGCGCTGCAGGTCGTCGTCGACCGAATAAAGCAGATCGCCGGGCTTGACCTCGTCGCCCTCGCGCACGTTGAGCTTGATGACGCGGCCGGATTCATCGGGGCTGACGAAGATCATGTCGGCCTCGACCCAGCCCTGGAAGCCGGGATCGCGCTTCTCCTGGCAACCGGCCAGCGTCGCCGCCAGCACGGCTGCCGTCACAAGCTTCATCATGCGCGAGCCGGTCATGGCTTGCTCCGTTCGCCGAAGATCAGATCGAGATGAACCTTGAACATCGCGAGGGCATCGAGCGGCGCGTGCCGGGCAAACAGGCTCTGCCAGATCACCGCGACGATCGCGGGCGCCACGACGAGCTGGGGAAACTGCGCGAGCTGGCGCTGCCTGATCTCGCCGCGCGTGATCGCGAGCTGGATCAGCGCCTGCATCGCGGCCATCCCCTTCGACACCACCTCGCGGAAATAGAAGTCGGCGATCGCCGGGAAGCGCGGCCCTTCGGAGACGATCAGGCGGATGATGTCGCCGCGCCGGGTGGACACGACCTCGCGGATGAAGGTCTCGGCAAATCTCTCCACCGCATCGCGCACCGGGCCGGTGATGGTCGGCGGCGCGGCCATGCGATTGACCAAGGGCACGACGGCGGTGCGGATCAGCTCCTCGAACATCGATTCCTTGTCCTTGAAGTACAGATAGAGCGTGCCCTTGGCGACGCCCGCCCGCTTGGCGACATCGTCGAGCCGCGTCGCGGCAAAGCCGCGCGCGATGAACTCGTCCATCGCCGCCTCGACGATCGCAGCGCGTCGCTCTGCCGATTTCTCGGCGCGGTTCGCGGCGGGCTTCGGCTCAGGCAGCTTTGCCGAGGCCACCTTCGTAATCCTCGCCGCGGCAGCCCGGATCGTGGTGGTCCGGCGCTTGGCGGACCGGGAGCGGGTCGTTTCTTCGGTGCGCTTTGTCATGGCCATAATATGACTGACCAGTCAGTCACTGTCAATGCGTTCAAGGAAAACGTCTGCCGGCCGGAAGCGTTCCTGTCCGCCTTTCCGGGTCCTTGGGGTGCGCACAGGTTCGCGATCTCGCGGCGCAAATGCCCGAGTTTGCTGCTTATTTCCGTCCCTCCGGAGAACAGATGGCGCAGGGAAAGTCGGTTGCCGATCGCACCCACGGGCCCTGTGCAACAAGAAGGCGCAGGGGTGGCACCACAGGTGTAACCGGAGCAATCCGGCTTTCCCTGCGCGATGCGCTACGGCTCACTTCGTGCTCTCCCCGGCAAGATCGGGGGGATTTTGATACAAGCGATCGGCTGGGGGAAACGCCTATGAGCGATTGGTTACACAATCTTTCCGTGCCGTGGATGGCCTTCATCGTCTTCGGCTTCACCTATCTTGTTGCCATACTGATTTTCGCAGGCGTTGCGATCCTGTCGACCAAGGAGCGCGCAACGTCCTTCAAATCGATCTCGCCCGGCATGTTGCCGGTGCTCGGCATCCTTTTCGGCCTGTTTGTCGCGTTCACCGCGGCACAGGTCTGGAGTGACAGCGACCGCGCCACCGCGGCGGTGAGCCGCGAAGCCAGTTCGTTGCGGGCGGTCATCTTGCTCGCCGGCGGCCTGCCGCCGGAGCAGGAGGCGCGCCTGCGCGGCCTCGTTCGCGACTACGTCGAGGAAACGGTCGCCGTGGAATGGCCGATGATGGCGCGCCAGGCTGCATCGCTCAAGGCAGCGCCTCCCGCGCTGACCGCGGCGTTGCGGCTTGTCGTATCAACGCCCGCGCAAAACCCTGGCCAGCAGACGACGCAGCACGAGATCATCACCAATCTGAATTCGGCACTCGATGCGCGACGACAACGGATCATCGTCAGCCAGACGGAAGTCGACTCGATCAAATGGTGGTGCCTCTACCTTCAGGCCATCTGCGAGCTATTGGTCATTGCCCTTGTTCACTGCGACGACCGGTTGGGATCCGCCATCGCGATGGGACTGTTCGCGACCGGCGTGGCAACATCGGTTCTGCTGATTGCCGCGCATGATCGACCATTCACCGGTCAGATATCGATTGCGCCGACGCCGCTGCTGCAGATCATGCCGGACAAGGAGGCGAGCCGATAAGCGCCGGACCGCACTACGCTCGCTGTCCGCTACGTGTGAAACTTCAGCCCGTCGAGAATCTTGTCGACCACCTTGCGCTCGGCGCGAATGGCGAGGCCGACCAGATTGAGCTCGCTGCGCGCAACCGCCTTCACCACCTCGCGGTTGGCGGCGTCGTGCGTGGTCTTGAACATGTCCTCGGTGTAAAGCGCCGGCTGCACGTTGCGCGCCAGCGCGCGCTCCAGCGCCCGCGACAGCGCGGGCCCGTCGGCGCCGTAGATCAGGATCGGCTGGCCGATCAGGGAGAGATATCTGGTCCCCGAGCCGTCCTGGTAATTCTCCCCGATGCATTCGGGAAAGGAAGCTGCGATGCCGCCGGCCAGAAACGACGCCACGTTGAGCTTCTGCCAGACTTCCAGGTCGGTGCGGATCACGACCGCGATCTTGGTGTCGAACTGCATGGCGATAAATCTATCCGCAGGTTGACGACAAACGCCAGTTCTGACCGCGCATCCCTCATCTGCCCGCCAGGCGCTGACGTTCGTTTCTTAAGCAACCCACGGGCGGACCCTGCCCGCCTGAAGGGCGACGTCGCGGCCGGCGAAGCTGATATCGCTGCGGCGAAGAAGCTCAACTCACACGTCGACCGCTGGCCATGTGCGCTGCAAGGCCCGGCCCCGTGCCGGGACGGAAAGCGATAGTCAGGTCCTGCGCCGCGTAGTAGGCTTCGGGCGTTCGATTATCATCAGCATATTTCAGGGCATTGCATCATGATCAGCAAGGCCGATGTTGTTGTTATTGGTTCGGGCGGATTGGGCGCGGCCACAGCCTATTACCTGAGCAAGCGTGAAGGTCTCAGCGTCGCCCTTGTCGACAAGCATGAGATCGGATCGCAAACCTCGCCCCGCGCGGCAGGCATGGTGAGCTGCGCGCGCAAGAGCGACCTGATGATCGGCCTCATCAAGGACGCATGTCGCAAGATCGAGACGTTCACGGAAGAAACCGGTCAGCCGCTCGACTGGGTGCATTCGGGCAGCCTGAAGGTTGCGCGCCGGCCGCAGGACGCCGAAGTGATCGAGGACGACTTCGAGCGCGGACGCCGCACCGGCCTCGATGTCGAGCTGATCTCTCCGGAAGAGGCGAGCGGTCTCAATCCGTTCCTGCAGCCGGCGGGTGTCGTCGCGGCGATGCGGATCGGCGACGACCGGTATTTCGACCCGGCGCAGGTTGCCGTCGGATTCGCCAAAGCCGCGGCGGCCAATGGTGCAACTTTGCTGCCGAAGACCGACGTGCGCGCCGTCAACATCGTCGGCGGCACCGTGATCGGTGTGACCACCGCGAACGGCGTCATTGAAAGTCCGGTTGTCGTCGATGCGGCCGGTGCGTGGACCCGGCAGGTCGCGGAGGCGAGCGGGATTCGCGTGCCGCTGGTGCCGACCCGGCAGCAATTGATCGTCACCGAGCCTTTGGATGGCGCGCGTGCCGACTTGCCGATGATCCGCATCATGGATGCCGCGGTGTATACCCGCCCGTGTCAGGGCGGTTTCCTGTGGGGTGTTTACGAGGAAACGCCGCGCTTCTTCGACATGCAATCGCTTGGGGCCGGCTTCGACGTCAAGGACATGCCGCTCGACATCGGCGTGCTTCATGCAGCCGCCGATGAGGTCAAGGACCAGCTCCCGTTCCTGCAAACCGCCAAGGTGCGGGAGTTTCGCGGCGGCATTCCGACGATGACCGCCGACGGCCATCATATTCTTGGCCCGGCCGCCGGCGTGGCCGGCTTCTATTTTGCGAGCGGATGCAACGTCGCCGGTCTGTCGATCTCGCCGACCGTCGGCGAGGCGCTCGCGACCTGGATCGTGGACGGCGAGCCGCCCGTCGATCTATCGCCGATGTCGGTCACGCGGTTCAAAGACCAATCGTGGTCTGAAGACCAATTGGAGCGCGACGCCGCCTGGCAATACCGACACTTCTACGGTGCCGTCTGAGCGCGGCTCGGACTGAGGGCTATCGGCGCGCCTTGCCAGCCAGGCGGACCTTGCGGATCGGCGGCCGCCCTACCCCTTGGCATCGCAGGCCCAGGCGCGGATCACGCATTCCTTGCCGCCATAGTCGTAGCACTTCTTGGTCGCGGCATTGAGCGAGCTCGAGATCTTCGGCGCTACGGCATAGCCATGGGCGCCGCAGGGATTCTTCATGTCGATCGAGAGCGCGGCGCAGGCGCGCTTCATGGTCACGGTGGTGCAATCGCCCTTGCACTGCTTCAGCGCCGCGGCACGCGCCGCGCCTTCCGCCGGATAGTCGTAGGCCTGGCCGTAGGCTCCGCACTTGCCGACGGCGAACGCGCCGGCCGCGCGCGCCTTGGGCACGAAGGTTTCCACCGAGAAACGCGTGGCGCCAAGCAGCAACGTTAGAACAAAAATCGTCAGCGCGCGACGCTGCGCGGCGGCGGTCGAAATGATCAAGCGGAAATCCCCCAAAGTCCGGCGCGGACTCTACGCAGGGGTCGTTTCCAGATGGTGAATGACGGGTTGAGAGCGACGCTGCTCCATCCCCTCGTCGTCCCGGCGAAGGCCGGGACCCATAACCACCGAACGTTGTTGTTGGCGGGGATGCGGCCGCAGCCGCGCAAGACAATCTGCATTTGTGGTAATGGGTCCCGGCCTTCGCCGGGACGACGCGGATGGAGCTAAACGCGCCTTGCCGCTTCCAGCGCCTGCGGCGTGTCGATGTCGAGGAAGGCGCTGTTGCCTTCGACCGGGACCTCGGCGACCACCTCGGCATGCTTGGTGATCAAATGACGGGCGCCGATGTCGCCGTCGAGCGTCATCAGCTCCTTGAAGAAGCGCCGCGACCACAGCACCGGATTGCCGCGGCGGCCCTCGCTAACGGGGACCGCGATCAGATGGCCGCGGTCGGGCGCGAAGGTCTCGATCAGGCGATCGATCAGCTTCGCATCGATCAGCGGCATGTCGCCGAGGCAGACGATCGCGCCGTCGGCGCTGTCCGACACCGCCGAGATGCCTGCCTTGACCGAGCCGGCGAGACCGCCGGCGAAATCCGGGTTGCGGACGAACTTGACCTTGAGGCCATCGAGCGCCTGCTCGACCAGCTCGGCCTGATGCCCGGTGACGACGATCACCTCGGAAGCCTTCGACGCCAGCGCCTGCTCGGCGACGATGCGCGCGAGCTTCTTGCCGTCGAGCTCGGCGAGCAGCTTGTTCGGGCCGCCCATCCGGGTCGAGCGGCCGGCGGCAAGCACGATTGCCGCGACGTTGCGGTTGCCTTCGGTGTCCGGCACGGTGCGCGGCTGCGGCCGCGTCACGATCTCCATCAGCAGGCCGCCGACGCCCATGCCGGTGAGATCCGACCGCTTCACCTTGATGCCGGCGAGCAGCCGCATCAAGACCCAGTCAAAGCCGTTCTCGACCGGCGAACGCGCGCAGCCCGGCGCGCCCAGCACCGGCACGCCGCCGACGCTGCCGATCAGCAGCAGATTGCCCGGATCGACCGGCATGCCGAAATGCTCGACGGCGCCGCCGATCTCGGTGATTGCAGCGGGAATGACATCGCGGCGGTCGGCGATCGCGGACGCCCCGAACACGATGACGAGCTCGGCGCCCAGCTCGAGCAATTCCTTGATCGAGTCGGCGAGCACCGCCTCGTCATGCGGCACCCGGCGCTCGGCGATGATGGTGGCGCCGGCCGGCGCGAGCCGTTCGGCGGTGACGCGCAGCGTCTTGTCGATCACCTTCGGCGCGAGGCCCGGCAGCAGCGTCGAGACCACGCCGACCTTCCGGATCACATAGGGCGCGATGCGCAGCGTGTCCTTGCCGGCCACCGCGACGGCGGCATCGCGTAAGCGCCCCTCGACGCCGAACGGGATCAGCTTGACGGTTGCGATCATCTCGCCTTCGACCACCGGCTTGAATGCGGCGAGGGTTGCGAAGGTGATGGCCTCGTCGACGTCGTTGATGCGGTCGACCGCGGCGCGATCGATCACCAGCACGCCGGGGCGCGCCGCGAACAGATTGGCGCGGCCGGTGAAAGCGCGCTCGACATTGACGCCCTCGCCGGCCACCGCCTGCGCGATGCTGGCGGCCGCGGCGTCCTCGGAAACGTCGCCCTCGTCGAGCCGCACCACGACGATCTCGTCGACGCCGGCCTTGGTCAGCGCCTCGACCTCGGCGGGGCCGATCGTGGTGCCCTTCTTGAGCACCAGCGTGCCCTGGCGGAGGGTATGAACGGTGACGCCGCCAATCGCGTCGGCCGGACTGGCGGGACCGAATTTCATGCCGCTTCTTCTTTTTGCTTGGGAGGCAGGCGCAGCTGCGCGGTGATCTCGGCCATGATCGCGACCGCGATCTCCGACGGCGACACCGCGCCGATATCGAGGCCGATCGGCGCGTGGATGCGCGCGATGTCGCTGTCCCTGGCGCCCTGCGCGCGCAGCCGCTCGGCGCGCTTGGCGTGGGTCTTCCGCGAGCCGAGCGCGCCGATATAGAAGCAGTCGCGGTCGAAGGCGTGCAGCAGCGCCGGATCGTCGATCTTCGGATCGTGCGTCACTGCGACGAAGGCGGTGTAGTGATCGACATTGAGCGGCGGCAGCGCGACGTCGGGCCATTCGGCGACCAGCGGCACGTCGGGGAAGCGCTCCGGGCTCGCAAACGCGGTGCGCGGATCGACCACCGTGACGTCATAGTCGAGCGAACGCGCCAGCGGCGCCAGCGCCTGGCTGATATGGACCGCGCCGATGATCACGAGCTTTGCGGTCGGCGCGTAGACGTTGAGGAACAGCTTCTTGGTGCCGACCTCGACATTGCCGCTCTTGCCCATCCGCAGCTGCTTTGAGAGCTCGGCGCGCAGCGGATCGGCGGCGATGTCCGCGGCCTTGACCAGGCGCTGATCGCCATTGGCGGTGTCGGTGACGATGATCACCGGGCGGCGCGCGGCGCGCTCGGCGTTCAGCTCTTTCAGGATCTCGAGTTTCACGGCTAACCGACCTTCTCGACGAAGACGCGGATGGTGCCGCCGCAGGACAGGCCGACATTCCAGGCCGTCTCGTCGGCAACGCCGAATTCGAGCATTTTTGGCTGGCCGCTCGCGATGACGTCGAGCGCTTCCGTCACGACTGCGCCCTCGACGCAACCGCCGGAGACCGAGCCGAGGAACGTGCCGTCGTCATTGATGACGAGGCTCGAGCCGGCCGGGCGCGGCGCCGAGCCCCAGGTCTCGACCACGGTGGCAAGGGCCACGCCATGGCCCTCTTTCTGCCAGGTCTCGGCGGCCTGCAGGATGTCTTCGTCGCGGTTCAGCATGGCGGCCTCCTGTGAAATTGGATGCTTCTTAGGCTACAGAGCGGATCAGGCTGCGGTGGTGCGCCGGCGGCGGGGATGACAGCGCCCCGATCAAGCCCTTGATGGACGTCAAGTTATGCACCGGGCGAAATTCGTCAACGTGGGGCAACATCATTTTGATACCCTGCGCCTTGGCCTCGAAGCCGGAGTAGCGCAGCAGCGGATTGAGCCAGATCAGGCGGCGGCAGGAACGGTGCAATCGGTCCATCTCGAAGGCCAGTTTCGCATCGGCCTCCCGTTCTAGTCCATCGGATATAAGGAGGACGATGGCGCCCTGCCCCAGCACCCGGCGGGCCCAGAGCTGGTTGAAGCTGTGCAGTGAGGTCGCGATCCGCGTCCCGCCGGCCCAGTCCTCGACCGAGGACGAGCAGCTCGCCAGCGCCTCGTCGGGGTCACGGGCCCGCAACGCCCGCGTCACATTGGTCAGGCGGGTGCCGAACAGGAATACCGAGACCCGCTTGCGGGCGTCGGTGATGGCATGCAGGAAATGCAGGAACAGGCGGGTGTACTCGCTCATCGAGCCCGAGATATCGAGCAGCGCCACGATCGGCGCCGGCTTCTCGATCCGGCCGAGCTTTCTGATATCGATGATCTCGCCGCCGGTGCGCAGCGAGTTGCGCACGGTGCGGCGCATGTCGAGCCGGAGGCCCCGCGCGTCCGGCTGGTAGCGGCGGGTCACGAGTTCGGCCTGCGGCAGCCGCATCTTGGCGATCTCGCGCGTCACCTCGGCGATCTCCGCTGCGGTCATCTGCGCAAAATCCTTCTTCTGCAGCACCTCCTTGTCGGAGACCGAGAGCTTGAGCTCCTGCTCCTGGGCCTGCGGCCGCTCCTCGCTCTTCGCCGGCTGCGCCATCGCCTCCTGGACCCGGCGCGAGGCCGGCGGCGGCTTTTTCCTGGCGTGGTCGGGCAGCGGCACCGAATCCAGCATGCTCTTCCACTCCTCGGCGGCGCGGAAGAACAGCATAAAGGCCTGGCGGAAGATCAGCGCGTGCTCATGGCGCTTGACGAAGATCGCTTCCAGCGTGGCGTAGAAATCGGAGCGATGCCCGACCTCGATCAGCTGCAGCGCGTCGAGCGCATCGATCACCGAGCCCGGCCCGACCGGCAGTCCGGCCGCCCGCAGCGCGCGGGCAAAGCCGATCACGTTGTCGGCCATGTGCCCGGTCGGAGGCGCGAGGTGGTTGATCGCCATTGTGATCCATTTCCCGTCGTTCCGGGGCGCGCGCGAAGCGAGCGAACCTGGAACCTCGAGATTCCGGGTTCGATGCTGACGCATCGCCCCGGAATGACGGACGTTGTTATGACGCGCGACTTACGTCTCGCTCGTCGCTTCCTTCAATGTCTTCTGCAACGCATCGCCCTGCATGCGCGCGATGTCGTCCTGATACTTCAAGAGCGCGCCCAGCGTGTCGCCGACCACCTGCGGCGTCAGCGAGCGGGCGTCGAGCTCGGACAGCGCGGTGGCCCAGTCGATGGTCTCGGCGACGCCCGGCGACTTGTAGAAGTCCTGGTTGCGCAGCGCCTGCACGAAGCGGACGACCTGCTGCGACAGCTTTGCGGAAATGTTCGGCACCCGCGACTTGACGATCGCGAGCTCGCGCTCGGCGGAGGGATAATCCACCCAGTGATAGAGGCAGCGCCGCTTCAGCGCGTCATGAATCTCGCGCGTGCGGTTCGAGGTGATGATCACGATCGGCGGCGCCGGCGCTTTCACGGTGCCGAGTTCGGGGATCGTGACCTGGAAGTCGCTGAGGATTTCCAGCAGATATGCCTCGAACGCCTCGTCGGCGCGGTCGAGCTCGTCGATCAGCAGCACCGGAGGACCTGCGACATCGGGCTCAAGCGCCTGCAGCAGCGGCCGCTTGATCAGAAAGCGTTCGGCGAAAATATCGCTCGCGAGCTGGTCGCGATCGGTATCGCCGGAAGCCTCCGCAAGGCGGATCGCGATCATCTGCGCCGCACTGCTCCACTCGTAGACCGCGGAGGCGACGTCGAGGCCCTCATAGCATTGCAGGCGGATCAGCTTGCGCCCGAGCGCTGCCGACAACACTTTTGCGATCTCGGTCTTGCCGACACCGGCTTCGCCTTCGAGGAACAGCGGCCGGCCCATCCGCAGCGCGAGATAGGTCACGGTCGCGAGCGACCGCTCGGCGAGATAGCCGCGCGAGGTCAAGAGATCCTCGAGCGCATCGACGGAAGTGGGTAACGCCGATGCACTCATGGAACAGCCAGTCTTCGAACGAGAGTGAGCAAAGTCACGCCTTGGTACTTAGTCCTTGGCGTTCGCGGTTTCCACCGCCCGGCGCGTCAAAACGCCGATCAGATGCGCGCGGTATTCCGCACTGCCGTGCAGGTCGCTGTTCAGCCCGTCGGCCGAAACCGCGATGCCGTCGAGCACCTTGTGCGAGAAGCGCTTCTTAAGAGCGTCCTCGAACGCGGTAACGCGGAATACGCCGTCGGAGCCCGCACCGGTGACCGCGACGCGCACGTCGGACGGACGCTTGGCCACGAACACGCCGACCAACGCATAACGCGAGGCCTGGTTGCGGAACTTGACGTAGGCCGCCTTCTTCGGCAGCGGGAACATCACCTTGGTGATGATCTCGTCGGCCTCCAGCGCGGTCGAGAAAAGGCCCTGGAAATACTCCTCGGCCTTGAGGCGGCGCTTGTTGGTGACGATGGTCGCGCCCAGCGCCAGCACCGCGGCCGGATAGTCGGCGGTCGGGTCGTTATTGGCGAGCGAGCCGCCAATGGTGCCGCGGTGGCGCACCGCGGGATCGCCGATCAGGCCGGCCAGCTCGGCCAGCGCCGGGATCGCCTCGCCCACGACCGCGGAGTTCGCGACTTCGGCGTGCTTGGCGGTGGCGCCGATGACCAGCGAGCGGCCCTTCATCTCGATCGTGTCGAGACCTTCGATATGGGAGAGGTCAACCAGATGCGGCGGGCTGGCGAGCCGCTGCTTCATGACCGGCACCAGCGTGTGACCGCCGGCGATCAGCTTGGCGTCCTCGTTCTTCACCAGGAGGTTGGCGGCCTGCCGCACGGTGCCGGGACGGTGATATTTGAATTCGTACATTGGAATGTCCTGATCGCAGATCGCGATATTACTGGGGCATGATCTTTTCGGAAAACCGCTTCACACTTTTCCGGATCATGCCCTAAGCGAGGTCCGACTTCGCCATCGCCTTGGCGCCGGCGGCGATCGAAGCGACGATGTTCTGGTAGCCGGTGCAGCGGCACAGATTGCCTTCCAGCTCCTCGCGGATCACCTCGTCGGAGAGCTCGTGGCCCTTGCGATGGACCAGGTCGACCGCGGTCATGATCATGCCCGGCGTGCAGAAGCCGCACTGGAGGCCGTGATGCTCGCGGAAGGCCTCCTGCATCGGATGCAGCGGCGCGCCATCGGCCGCCAGCCCCTCGATGGTCTTGACCTCATGACCGTCGGCCATCACCGCAAGCGTCGTGCAGGACTTCACCGCCTTGCCGTCCAGATGCACGACGCAGGCGCCGCACTGCGAGGTGTCGCAGCCGACATGGGTGCCGGTCAGCCGCAGGTTTTCGCGCAGGAACTGGACCAGAAGGGTACGGGGGTCGACATTCGCGTTCACGGGGTTGCCGTTCACGATCATTGAAATCTTGGCCATCAGCACTCTCTTATCTGCGCCACCGCATATCGGCGAAGCAGGCGGTTTTAAATCATTCCAGACGGCATAATATGGGCGCGCCCCGCGATGGGCAACCTTTCGAGCCACCCATCCAGGACATAACGGCAAGACATGGCCGGACCTGAATAATCCAGCCGAACGGCGGGCTAACCCTGCACCGCCTTGGCGAAATTTGCAAAGAATTCATCGGCCAGCTTCTTGGCGGCGCCGTTGATCAGGCGCTGGCCGAGCTGGGCGAGCTTGCCGCCGATTTGCGCCTCCACATTGTAGCTCAGAAGCGTGCCGCCATCCTTGTCGGCAAGGCCAACGGTGGCGCCGCCCTTGGCAAAGCCGGCCACCCCGCCCTCGCCTTCGCCTGAGATCTTGTAGCCGTTCGGCGGGTCGAGATCGCTCAATGTGACCTTGCCCTTGAAGCGGGCAGAGACCGGGCCGACCTTCATCTTGGCGGTGGCGCGGAAACCGTGATCGTCGGTCTTCTCCAGCTCTTCACAGCCGGGAATGCAGGCCTTCAACACTTCGGGATCGTTGAGTTTGTCCCACACAGCCTGGCGCGGCGCTGCAAGCTGGACTTCGCCGGTCATTGTCATGGCCATGGGGGATCTCCTCGATCGCTAGAACCTTTTCCCCAAGTAAAGCAGCCGGGGCGCAAAGGAAAGGGCACCTTCGGAGGATGAGCGATGCATATTCGCAACCGCAGCAAGCCAAGCCCGTTGTTCACGAAATCGCGCAATCCGCGGTGTTGAAAATGCAGGCAGCCCCGGGGCATTGGCAGGGACGCGCGGGAATGGTTAGGTCGCCGGCCATGAGCACAGCCCTCTCTCCCCTGCTCGCGCCGATGCTGTCGAGCGCCGCGATGCGCGCGGTATGCGACGACACCGCCACGCTGCAGAACATGCTGGATTTCGAGGCCGCGCTGGCCCGCGCCGAGGCGGCCTGCGGCGTGATTCCCGCAGCTGGCGCGGGACCGATCGCTGCGGCCTGCAAGGCCGAATCATTCGACCTGGCCGCGCTGGCCGACGCCGCGACGCGGTCCGGCAATCTGGCGATCCCGCTGGTGAAGGCCCTGACCGCCAATGTCGCCAAGGCCGATGCCGAGGCGTCGCGCTACGTGCATTGGGGCGCGACCAGCCAGGACGTCATCGACACCGCGACGATGCTGACGTTGCGCGCGGGGATCGACGCGCTGCTGGCCGACCTCGACCGCGCCGTTGCCGGCTTCGCCAGGCTTGCGCGCGCCCATCGCGACACCGCCGTGGTGGCGCGGACCTGGCTGCAGCACGCCCTGCCGATGCCGTTCGGCCTCAAGCTCGCCGAATATGCCGCGGCGCTGCATCGCTCCCGCAAGCGGCTGCAACACCTGCGCCGCGAGACGCTGGCGTTGCAATTCGGCGGCGCCGCCGGGACGCTCGCCGCGCTTGGCGACAAGGGCCTCGCGGTCGCCGCCGCCCTTGCGCAAGAGCTCGATCTGCCGCTGCCGGATGCACCCTGGCATACCCATCGCGACCGCATCGCCGAGGCCGCGTCGGTGTTCGCGATCCTCGCCGGCAGCTGCGGCAAGATCGCGCGCGATGTTTCGCTGATGATGCAGACCGATGTCGGCGAAGCCTTCGAGCCCGCAGGCGCCGGCCGCGGCGGCTCCTCGACCATGCCGCACAAGCGCAATCCGGTCGCCGCCGCAAGCGCGCTGGGGGCTGCGACCATGGCGCCGAACCTCGCCGCCACGATCTTCGCCGCGCAGGTGCAGGACCATGAGCGCAGCGCCGGTCCGTGGCATGCGGAATGGCCGACCTTGCCGGGCCTGATGCTGGTGACCTCGGGCGCGCTTGCCGCCATCGTCGACCTCTCCGAGGGGCTCGAGGTCGATGCGGCGCGGATGCGCAGCAATCTCGACGCGACCCATGGGTTGATCATGGCGGAAGCCGTCACCTTCGCGCTCGCCGACAAGATCGGCAAGAGCGACGCCTACCATCTGATCGAGGCCGCCAGCAAGCGCGCGGTCGCAGAGAAGAAGCATCTGCGCGAGGTGCTGTCGGCGGACGCCAAGGTCACCGCACATCTCGACGCGAAACGAATCGCGGAATTGTTCGAGCCGATGGCCTATCAGGGCGCCTCGCAGGCGCTGATCGACCGCCTGCTGGCTTCACTGGATGACAAATAGCGACGATGTCATTGCCGGACAAAAGCGCGAAGCGCGTCTTCGCGCAGATGACCCGGCAAGCGCATGACGAGAGGGACAAGACGATGCCGATGATCAACGCCGACGGGTGCCTGCTCAACGTCCAGGTGGACGGCCGCGACGGCGGACCGACCTTGATGCTGTCGAACTCGCTCGGCTGCACCTTGCAGATGTGGGAGCCGCAGATGCGGGCACTGACGCAGCTGTTCCGCGTCATCCGCTACGACCGCCGGGGTCACGGCAAGTCCGGCGTGCCGGCGGGCCCCTACTCCATGGAGCGCTTCGGCCGCGACGTGCTGGCGATCCTCGACGACCTCAACATCGAGAAGGTGCATTGGTGCGGGCTGTCGATGGGCGGCATGGTCGGACAGTGGCTGGGAGCGAATGCTCCGGAAAGATTCGGCAAGATCATCCTCGCCAACACCGCCTGCTACTATCCCGATCCGACCAACTGGCTCAACCGCATCAAGGCGGTGAAGGAAGGCGGCATCGCCGCCGTTGCCGACACCGTGATCGCGGGCTGGCTGACCGCCGATTTCCGCGAGCGCGAGCCGGAGACCGCGGCGCGCATGAAGGCGATGCTGGTTGCCTCGCCGGTCGAAGGCTATCTCGCCTGCTGCGAGGCGCTGTCGACACTCGACCAGCGCGCGCTGCTGCCCAGGATCAAGAGCCCGACCCTGGTGATCGCAGGAAAGCAGGACATGGCAACACCGGTGTCGGCGGGTGAGATGATCCGCAGCGGCATTCCCGGCGCCAGCATGACGCTGCTCGATGCCGCGCATATTTCCAATGTCGAGCAGTCGCACGCCTTCACCGAAGCCGTGGTCGGCTTCCTGACGCAGCGGTAATCCACAACCACAGACGTCATTGCGAGGAGCAAAGCGACGAAGCAATCCATGCCTCGTCAATCGGTGAGATGGATTGCTTCGCTTCGCTCGCAATGACGGGAGGAGACGTCAATGGACGACAATCAGCGCCGCGACGACGGCATGACGCAGCGCCGCAAGGTGCTCGGCAATGAATGGGTCGACAAGTCGATCAAGAACCGCAACGCGTTCAACACCGACTTCCAGGACCTGATCACGCGCTATGCGTGGGGCGACATCTGGACCCGGCCGCATTTCGATCACCGCACCCGCCGCGTGCTTGTGATCGGCACCATGGTCGCGCTCGGCCAGTGGGACGAATTCCGCCTGCATGTGCGCGCGGCGCTCGCCGAAGGCGGCTTCACGCCCGAGGACATCAAGGAGATCCTGCTGCAGCAGGCGATCTATTGCGGCGTGCCGGCGGCCAATCACGCCGTCAAGGAAGCCGGCGCAATCATTGCCGAGCTAGGGTTGTTGAAGGGATAGCTCGCTCGCAGGCGCGCCCGCCTCGACGACAGGCGCCTCGACGGCTCGCTTCGGCGAGGTCTCGAACAACATCACGATCGCGGTCCCGAGCAGCATCAGAAGCTCGGATGCATGCATGCGCAGCGCTTCGACCTCGCCGACTTTGGAAGCGATCATCATGCTGGCGAAGCTCAGCACGCTGCCGAGGCAGAGCGCCACCGCCAGCGCCTCGTCGGCGCCGCTGCTGCTCTTGCGCAGCGGAGAGAACGCGGTCATCGCGAGGAAGACGGCGAAGAACGCCACCACGGTGATCCGCGCCAGCGCGAGCAGCCACGCGAGCCGCACCGTCGCCATCTTGCCGAGGTGCAGATAGTCGCTGGCATAGAACGCGATCGACACGCTCGGCCGCTCATAGAGGCCATGGATCGGCGACACCATGATGCTGAAGGCAATGATGGTCCAGACCGGAATGAAATAGGCCGCAAGCAGCGCGCCATTGAAGGAGCTGATCCGCCAGTTGTTCGACATTGCCGCTTCCCGTGCTTCCCGCGCCTTATCCGATCGGCGACGATTCAGGGCGCGAGCTAACGCCGATCAATTGCCGGCAGCAATTTAAACCCTTTGTTAAGGTTAAGCGCGATGCGATGGTTCCGGATCGATGCGATCGGGGCCCGGCCGGGATCGGCGCGAGATCGGCGCCAGCCGGGATAAAGGGGGTAAAATGACCGAAAGAACGCGCGTTTTCGTCGCAACGCCCTGCTACGGCGGCGATCTGAAGATGGCCTATGTGTTGTCCGCCCTGAAGCTTCAGGCTGCGGCCACGGCCCGGGGCATCGACATCCAGTTCCATCTGATCGGAAACGAATCGCTGATCGTCCGCGCCCGGAACGAACTGGCCCACCAATTCCTTGCATCCGGCGCCAGCCATCTCCTGTTCATCGATGCCGATATCGGGTTCGAACCCGAGTCCGTGTTCCGGCTGCTGGATTGCGGCACTGACGTTTCGGCCGCGGCCTATCCGCTCAAGCACATCGATTGGGCCAAGGTGCAGCGGGCTGCGGAGGCCAAGCGCAAGAACCTCGCGTCATCCTCGCTGGACTATGTCGTCACATGGGAGGGCGACCAGATCACGGCGCGCGGCGACGGCTTCGCCAAGGTCCGATATGCCGGAACCGGCTTTCTCATGATGAAGCGATCCGCCCTCGTCAGACTGTGCGACGCCCATCCCGAACTCAAATATCGGGCGAACCACAAGTCCAACGACTTGAACACCGGCGACCTGGTTCGCGCCGACCTCGACCGCGTGTCGCTGTTCGAATGCATGATCGACAAGACGACCGGCGAGTATTTGTCCGAAGATTACGCGTTCTGCCGGCGCTGGATCGATCTCGGCGGCGAAATCTGGCTCGACCTTCGAAGCGAGCTCACGCATTTCGGTTCGTACGCCTTCCGCGGCCGCTTCGCCGACCAGTTGGCCTGAACAAGACAGCCCAAGCGAAAAGGATTTAAGCCTGAACAAGGAAGGCCTCGCCTTTCGGCGAGGCCTCCCCGCTAGTTCGGCTCAATTGTCCGAATTAGCGCTCCGGATTGGGCTTCTGGCCCTGCCGGCCCGGATCCTGCTGTTGCTGGCCGGGCTTCTGGCCGCCGCCCTGCTGCTGCTGGCCGGGCTTCTGATTGGGGTTCTGGTTCGGCTGTCCCGGATTCTGATTTGGGTTGCTCATTCAGCTACTCCCTTTGCTTTCATCAAGCTGGGGACAACGCGCGCGGCGGAAGCGCGGTTCTCGGGGAACACGGGTTCCGGCGTGATCATTGCAGGGCAAAGCCATGTCGGCCCTGTGACATCGGAACCGCATCCGCCAAACTAGTTATGTACAAGCCCTTTCTGCTGCTGCCACGCTGTTGCCGCGGCCGGGGTTCCACTGTTAGAAAACGACACGACGCGATGGATCAGGCTGCCGGGGCCCTCGCCGCGTCACCCTCGACGTAGCGTTTTCGAGCGAAGTGGGAACCGGTTCGCGTGAAGAAAGCGCGTCCAGATCAACACGAGAGCCTGGTCGGTTCTCAACCGAACAGGCTCTGACGGCAGCGTATGGATTATTTCGCCCAGCAACTGATCAACGGCCTCGTGCTCGGTTCGATCTACGGCCTGATCGCCATCGGCTACACGATGGTCTACGGCATCGTCGGCATGATCAACTTCGCGCATGGCGACATCTTCATGATCGGCGGCTTCATCGCGCTGATCTCGTTCCTGGTGCTGGTGTCGCTCGGCCTCACCGCGATCCCCCTGATCCTGCTGATCGTGCTGCTGGTCTCGATGGCGATCACCGCGCTCTATGGCTGGACCATCGAGCGCATCGCCTACCGGCCCTTAAGGCATTCGTTCCGCCTGGCGCCGATGCTGTCGGCGATCGGCATGTCGTTCGTGCTGACCAATTTCTCGCAGGTGTCGCAGGGCGCGCGGGTGAAGCCGGTGCCGCCGATCATCACCGGCGGCTATACGCTGCACGAAGGCTCGTCGGGCTTCGCCGTGCAGCTCTCCAACATCCAGATCATGGTCGTGCTGGCCACCATCGTCGTGCTGGCGCTGTTCACCTGGCTGGTCTCGCGCACCCGGCTCGGACGCGACATGCGCGCCTGCGAGCAGGACCAGACCATGGCCGCGCTGCTCGGCGTCGACGTCGACCGCACCATCTCGATGACCTTCGTGATCGGCGCCGCGCTCGCCGCGGTCGCAGGCATGATGTATCTCTTGTATTACGGCCTGGTCGATTTCTTCATGGGCTTCGTCGCCGGCATCAAGGCGTTCACCGCCGCCGTGCTCGGCGGCATCGGCTCGCTGCCGGGCGCGATGCTCGGCGGGCTCGCGATCGGCCTGATCGAGACGTTCTGGTCGGCCTATTTCTCGGTGGAGTACAAGGACGTCGCCGCGTTCTCGATCCTGATCGTGGTGCTGATCTTCATGCCGACCGGCCTGCTTGGCCGTCCCGAAGTCGAAAAAGTCTGACAGGCACTTCGTGAGCGCGACCTCAGCCCGCCCCTCGCACGCCGCGCAGCCCTCGGGCAGCGCCTTCATTCTCAAGAAAGCCCTGATCAGCGCCCTTGTCGCGCTGGTGCTGTTCTCGCTGATGATCGGCATTCGCACCGAGGCCGGGCCACAGGGCGGCCTGATCTACTGGACGCGGTTCGGCGACCTCGCAGCCCTCGTAGGCGCGGTGTTCGGCGGCAGCATCGTCGTCGAATTGCTGCGGCAATGGTGGGGACCGGTCGACAAGGACCGCGTCGTGCCGAAGCCGGTGCAATCGGCGATGTCGTTCGCCGGCCGCTGGCTGGCGCCGGCGCTCCTGGTGTTCACCTTCCTCGTGCCTGTCATCTTCTACAACCAGCGCTACATTCTCGACCTGTCGATCCTGGTCCTGACCTATGTGATGCTGGGATGGGGATTGAACGTCGTGGTCGGCCTCGCCGGCCTGCTCGACCTCGGCTACGTCGCCTTCTACGCGGTCGGTGCCTATTCCTATGCGTTGCTTGCGACCAATTTCGGATTGTCGTTCTGGGTCTGCCTGCCGCTTGCCGGCATCCTGGCGGCGTTCTGGGGCGTGCTGCTCGGCTTCCCGGTGCTGCGGCTGCGCGGCGACTATCTCGCGATCGTGACGCTCGCCTTCGGCGAGATCATCCGCCTCGTCATCATCAACTGGCAGAGCCTGACCGGCGGCCCCAACGGCGTCTCGGGAATTCCACGCCCGACCATGTTCGGCATTCCGCTGACGGCGGGTGATGACGGGCTCGCCGCCAAGCTCGGCATCGAATTCTCGCCGACCCATCGCCTCGTCTTCCTGTTCTACCTGATCCTGGCGATGGCGCTGATCACCAACTGGGTGACGATCCGGTTGCGGCGGCTGCCGATCGGCCGCGCCTGGGAGGCGCTGCGCGAGGACGAGGTCGCCTGCCGCGCGCTCGGCATCAACACCACGACGACCAAGCTGACGGCGTTCGCGACCGGTGCGATGTTCGGCGGCTTAGCCGGCGCGTTCTTCGCCACGCGGCAGGGCTTCATCAGCCCGGAATCCTTCACTTTCCAGGAATCGGCGCTGGTGCTGGCGATCGTGGTGCTCGGCGGCATGGGCTCGCAGCTTGGCGTGGCGCTCGCCGCGCTGACCATGATCGGCGGCTTCGAGCTGTTCCGCGGCCTCGATCAATACCGCATGCTGGTGTTCGGCATGGCGATGGTGCTGCTGATGATCTGGCGGCCGCGCGGGCTGATCGGCCATCGCTCGCCGACCGTGTTCCTGGAACGCAACCAGGCGATCTCGTCCGACCTCGTCAAGGAGGGCCACGGATGAGCGGCGACCACATCCTCACCGTCGACCGCCTGATGATGCGCTTCGGCGGCATCGTCGCGGTCAACGAGCTGTCCTTTGCCGCCGAGCGGCGCAAGATCACCGCGCTGATCGGGCCGAACGGCGCCGGCAAGACCACAGTGTTCAACTGCATCACCGGGTTCTACCGGCCGAGCGGCGGCGCGATCCGCCTCGCCCATGACGACGGCCGCACCATCCAGCTCGAGCGGCTGAACGATTTCCGCATCTCCAAGCAGGCCAAGGTGGCGCGCACCTTCCAGAACATCCGGCTGTTTCCCGGCATGACGGCGCTGGAAAATCTGATGGTCGCCCAGCACAACGCGCTGATGCGCGCCTCGGGCCTGACCCTGCTCGGACTGCTCGGCCTGCCGTCCTGGCGCGAGGCCGAGCAGCGCGCCATCGATCTGGCGCGGACCTGGCTCGCGCGCGTCAGCCTGCTCGACCGCGCCGACGATGCCGCGGGCAACCTGCCCTATGGCGACCAGCGCAGGCTCGAGATCGCGCGCGCGATGTGCACTGAACCTGCGCTGCTCTGTCTCGACGAGCCGGCGGCCGGCCTGAACGCACGCGAGAGCGGCGGACTCAACGAACTGCTGCTGTCGATCCGCAACGAACAGGGCACCTCGATCCTCCTGATCGAGCACGACATGTCGGTCGTGATGGAGATCTCCGATCACGTCGTGGTCATGGATTACGGCGTCAAGATCGCCGAAGGCCCGCCGCAGACGGTGCGCGACGATCCCAAGGTGATCGCCGCCTATCTCGGCGCCGACGAGGAAGAGGCGATCGCCGTGATGGAGAGCGGCACGTGAGCGCGGCACAGGCAACGACACCCCTGCTCGCGGTGCGCGGCGTGCGCGCGGCGTATGGCAAGATCGAGGCGCTGAAGGGCGTCGATATCGAGATCAATCGCGGGGAGATCGTCGCCCTGATCGGCGCCAACGGCGCCGGCAAGTCGACGCTGATGATGACGATCTTCGGCCGGCCGCGCGCCCGCGCCGGCGCCATCGAGTTCGACGGCCGCGACATCACCGGCGTGCCGACCCACGAGATCGCGCGGCTGCGCATCGCACAATCGCCGGAGGGCCGGCGGATCTTTCCGCGCATGAGCGTCGCGGAAAACCTGCAGATGGGCGCCGATGCCACCGAATGCAGCGAGGCCGAGCGCGCAGCCGGGCTGGAGCGGGTGTTCGCGCTGTTCCCGCGCCTGAAGGAACGGGTCGCACAACGCGGCGGCACGCTGTCGGGCGGCGAGCAGCAGATGCTGGCGATCGGTCGCGCCCTGATGAGCCGGCCACGCCTGTTGATGCTGGACGAGCCCTCGCTCGGGCTCGCGCCGCTGATCGCCCGCCAGATCTTCGACGCCATCCGCACGCTGAACCGGCAGGACGGCCTCACCGTGCTGATCGTCGAGCAGAACGCCAACCATGCGCTGAAGCTCGCCCATCGCGGCTATGTCATGGTCAACGGCCTGATCACGCTGGCCGGAACCGGCGCCGAATTGCTGCAGCGCCCGGAAATCCGCGCCGCCTATCTGGAAGGCGGCCGCCGCGGCTAGCTTGACGTTCCGTGCCGCCCCCGCAAGCAAGACGCGGCGGATGCAGCGTCGATTTGCCTGAAAATTGCCGGTGACTTCGCCGCGAAATCAGCTGAGAATGCCCGCGGTTTTGGGGCCCGGCGTGCCGGGCCCCTCCCGCAAGAGGCAACGACCACGAGGGACGTCTCATGAAATCACTGAAGCTCATCGGCCTGGCACTTGGCGCTTCGTTCGCATTATCGGCGAGCGCGTTCGCGCAAGACATCACCATCGCAGTCGCGGGCCCGATGACGGGCTCCGAATCCGCTTTCGGCCGGCAGATGAAGAACGGCGCCGAGCAGGCGGTCGCCGACATCAACGCCGCCGGCGGCGTGCTCGGCAAGAAGCTCGCGCTGGAAGCCGACGACGACGCCTGCGATCCGAAGCAGGCGCGCTCGATCGCGGAAAAGATCGGCTCTTCGAAGATCCCGTTCGTGGCCGGCCATTTCTGCTCGTCGTCCTCGATCCCGGCCTCCGAAGCCTATGCCGACGCCAACGTGCTGCAGATCACCCCGGCCTCGACCAACCCGCTGTTCACCGAGCGCAAGCTCTGGAACGTGGCGCGCGTCTGCGGCCGTGACGACCAGCAGGGCCTGGTCGCCGCCGACTACATCATGAAGAACTACAAGGGCAAGAACGTCGCGATCCTGAACGACAAGACCACCTACGGCAAAGGCCTCGCCGACGAGACCAAGAAGGCGCTGAACAAGGCCGGCTTCCAGGAGAAGATGTTCGAGTCCTACAACAAGGGCGACAAGGACTTCAACTCGATCGTCTCGCGCCTGAAGCGCGACAACATCGATCTGGTCTATGTCGGCGGCTACCATCAGGAAGCCGGCCTGATCCTGCGCCAGATGCGCGACCAGGGCCTGCAGACCGTGCTGATGGCGGGCGACGCCATGAACGACAAGGAGTTCGCCTCGATCACCGGCCCCGCGGCCGAAGGCACGCTGTTCACCTTCGGCCCGGACCCGCGCAACAAGCCGACCGCGAAGGCGATCGTCGAGAAGTTCAAGGCCAAGAACATCGACCCCGAGGGCTACACGCTCTACACCTACGCCGCGATGCAGGTCTGGACCCAGGCCGTCGCCAAGGCCAGCTCGACCGACGCCAAGAAGGTGATGGACACCATCAAGGCCGGCGAGTGGGACACCGTGCTCGGCAAGATGGCCTTCGATGCCAAGGGCGACATCAAGGCGATCGATTACGTCGTCTACAAGTGGGACGCCAAGGGCAACTATACCGAGATCAATCCGAAGGGCTCCTGAGCCTCTCGCGCGTCTGATCCAATCAGAGATACGAGAACGCCCCGGTCCGCCGGGGCGTTTTTTTGACCTGATGCCTGCAAGTCTTACCGCACGTCTCCGCCCGCCCGCGCGCCGGACGGTTGATGCATCCGTCGCGGCTGCTATACCGGATCGATCGGACAGCAGGCGGATGGACCCAGCGTGAAAAACCTTCTCACCGATATTGCCGGCGTTGCCGTCGGCCATGCCGACGATCCCACGGTCGCCTCCGGTGTCACCGCCATCCTGTTCGAGCGGCCGGCGGTCGCCTCGATCGATGTCCGCGGCGGCGGTCCCGGCACCCGCGAGGAAGCGCTGCTTTCGCCGCACAACGTCGTCGAGGCAATCGACGCCATCGCGCTGTCCGGCGGCTCGGCGCACGGGCTCGATGCCGCCGGCGGCGTGCAGGCCTGGCTCGCCGAGCGCGGCCGTGGCTTCCGCATCCGCGACGCGGTGATCCCGATCGTGCCGGGCGCGATCTGCTTCGACTTGCTCAACGGCGGCAACAAGGCGTGGGGACGCTTTCCGCCCTATCGCGATCTCGGCTACGCGGCGGCCAATGCGGCCTCTGATGCCTTCGAGCTCGGCAGCGTCGGCGCCGGCATGGGCGCGACCACGGCCAATCTGAAGGGCGGCCTCGGCTCGGCGTCCGACGTGACCGATGACGGTGTGAAGGTGGCGGCGCTCGCGGTGGTCAACGCGGTCGGCAGCGTCACGGTCGGCAGCGGCCCCTGGTTCTGGGCGGCGCCGTTCGAGGTCGGCGGCGAGTTCGGCGGGCGCGGCCTGCCGCCCTCGTTCACGCCGGACATGCTGAAGGCGCGGCTGAAGGGCGGCGCCGACGCCAGCGCCGCCGAGAACACCACCCTCGTCGTCGTGGTGACCGATGCGCAGCTGACGAAGCCGCAGGCGCGGCGGCTTGCGATGATCGCGCAGACCGGCATGGCGCGCGCGATCTATCCGGTGCACGCCCCGCTCGACGGCGACGTGGTGTTTGCCGCCGCGACCGGCGCCAAGCCGATCGATCCGCTGTTCGGCCTCACCAAGCTCGGTGCGCTCGCCGCCAACACGGTGGCGCGCGCCATCGCCCGCGGCGTCCATTCGGCGACCGCGCTGCCGTTCGCCGGCGCGTTGCCGAGCTGGCGGGACAGATTCGGTTAGTTCGAGTTGAAGCGACGCGCTCGCGGAGACTCCCCCTCACCCGGAACGCATCTAGCGATGCGTTCCGGCCTCTCCCCGCACGCGGGGCGAGGCGGAGACTGCCGCTCTATCCGATGCGAAGACTATCGCCTTACGCGCTGACCGAAATCGCAGCGAAGTTCTGCGCGGAGATCGCCTTCGCCTGGCGCTGGATCAGCTGCTCGACGATATTGTAGGACGAGGCCGCGTTGAGGGTCGCGGAGGATGCGGCCGGCGTCGTCATCGCCACCTTCGAGCCGTCGGCATAGGTCGTCGTCGTGGTGGTCGAGCCGTCGCTGTTGGTCACCGACGTCGAGGTCGCGCCGTCCAGCGCCTGCATCAAGGGATCGGAGCCCGATCCGCCCGCGCCGGAGCCGGAGCCATCGGTCGAGCCACTGGCCATGTGATGGCGATGATGGCCGCCCTTGTGGCCCTGCAAGGCCTGGGACATCTCGTCGAGGCTGACGCTGCCGTCGCCGTTGCTGTCGAGCTTGGAGAACACGTCGTCGGCCTGCGCCGTGTTGGTGCCGCCGGCGCCGAGCGCGTTCTCGAATTCGGACTGGGTGATCTTGCCGTTGCCGTCGGCATCGATCTGCGAGAACAGGTCCTTGAGCGCATCGGAGCGGCTGGCCGCCGTCCGGCTGTTTGAAACCGCGGTCTGGGATTGGCTTTGCGCGGAAATCAGCGCGCCCATCGTCAGCGGCGAGATCTGCGCGGAGCCGCTGCCGGTGCTGGTGCTGCCGCCGGTCGACGTCGATGTACCGGTCGAAGGGGCGAACAGGCCGGTGGTCTGACTCCCCTGACCGGAGCTGCCGGTCTGGGTCGTCGACTTCGACGACATCAGCGAGCTCAAGAGGTCAATGGCCGACGACGCAGCGCCAAGGGCGAACAGCATGGCAATACTCCAACAGGGCCGCGCCTGGCGGCTCAAACGCTGGTCAGTGGCTGAGCAAGGGGCGTGCCATGGCAAAAACCCAGTAAAACCAGGCGGTCCCGCGTCGAAGCGGGTTCCGCGCACCCGGCAAGAGCTGCCGCCGGCGGAAGAATTTTCCGGTCGCGGAGCGCCGTCCGCTCGCATTGCCCGCCACGCGTCCGCATGTTAGGCGGACTCACCCGTCGCCCCCTGAAGTCTTCCGGAACAGCTGACATGACTCAGTCATTCACCCCGCGTCCCCTCGTTATCGCTCCGTCGATCCTGGCGTCGGATTTCTCAAAGCTCGGCGAGGAGGTCCGCGCCGTCGATCAGGCCGGCGCCGACTGGATCCATCTCGACGTGATGGACGGACACTTTGTGCCGAACATTTCCTACGGCCCCGACGTCATCAAGGCGATGCGGCCGCACACCAAGAAGATCTTCGACGCCCATCTGATGATCTCGCCCTGCGACCCCTACCTGGAGGCGTTCGCCAAGGCGGGCTGCGACCATATCACGGTGCATGCCGAGGCCGGCCCGCATTTGCACCGCTCGTTGCAGGCAATCCGCGCGCTCGGCAAGAAGGCCGGCGTCTCGCTCAATCCGGCAACGCCGGCGAGCGCGATCGAATATGTGCTCGACCTGATCGACCTCGTGCTGGTCATGTCGGTCAATCCCGGCTTCGGCGGCCAGGCCTTCATCCGCTCGGCGATCGGCAAGATCAGCGATGTCAGGGCGATGGTCGCGGGCCGCCCGATCGATATCGAGGTCGACGGCGGCGTTGCGCCCGACGTCGCGGGCCAGCTCGCGGCCGCCGGCGCCAACGCCTTCGTCGCGGGGTCCGCCGTGTTCAAGGGCGGCACGGTCGAGGCCTACAAGACTAACATCGCCACGATCCGCCATGCGGCGGCCGAAGCTCGCGGCGAGGCGATCTGACGCTCCGGGGCAGCTAGAACACTACGGGCGGCGTGACCGCGGCATTCGCCGCCTGGTCCGCCGCCTCATCGCCCTCGCCGTCGTCCGCTTGCGATGCCAGCCGCGACGGCCGGACCACGGTCACCGTGCACGGCGCTTCCCCCGCGACCTTGGCGGACACGGTGCCGAGCAGCGCACGCCGCGGCGAGTTCTGCCGCGCGCCGATGATGATGTGGTCGACCAGATTGACCGCGGCAAATTCCAGGATCGCGGCGGCGGGATCGATCGCCTCCAGCACATGCACGGTCAGCCGCCCTTCCTCGAGCCCGAACGGCCGCGCCCAGTGCTGCAGCGCCACCAGGCGGTCGACGTGCTTGTTCTGGCCCTGCTCGTCATGGGTGCGGTCGATCGCCAGGCGATTGAGCTTCAGCACGTTCACGCAAGCGAGTCGCGCCGACGGCGAGGTCGACAGCACGCGCTCGGCGGTGTCGCGGATGGTGTCGTTCAGCGCCTCGGCCCCCTCGCCGATATCGAGCGCGACGGCAACGATCGGGCTCGAGGCGAGCTGGGCCGCGACATCGGACTTCGGCCGCGGCGGCACCGCGCCGAGATTGAAACGGCGGCGCCAGACCGTGCCGAGCGGATCGCGGCTCAGCCGCTGCGCCCGCGCCGTCAGCTTCACCTGATCGGGATGGCCGAGATCGAAGGCAAGCTGCGCCGCGGTCGGATAGCGCGCCGCGGGGTCGATCTCCAGGCAGCGCAGCACGATCTCCTGCAGCCATGGCGGATAGTCGGGCCTCAGCTGGCGCGGCGGATAGGGGTCACGCCACAGCCGCCGGCGCATGCCGCGCAGGCTTTCGGTCTCGCCGAACGGGCGGACGCCGGTGGTGAAGAAGTAGAGCAGCACGCCGAGCGAAAACAGATCGCTGCGCGGATCGTCGCGCACGCCGAGCAGGCGCTCCGGTGCCATGTAGGGCGCGGTGCCGTAAGGCAGGCGAAACTCCTCCTGCAACAGGTCGGGCAGATGCCGGTGATGCGAGAGGCCGAAATCGATCAGCACCGCCTCGCCGCGCTCGCGCAACATGATGCTGCTCGGCTTGATGTCGTGATGGATGACGTTCTGCCGGTGCAGGCTGGCGAGCGCGGTGGCGACCTTGCCGCCGATCACCCTCGCCTCCTCATACCGCATCGGCAGCTCGCCGAGCCGCTTGTAGAGCGTCTGCCCGGGGATGCGCTCCATCACCACATAGGCCTGGCGTTCGAAGTCGCCGGTGCCGAAACAGGCCGGCACATGCGGCCCCGACAGCCGCGGCAGGATCATCTGCTCCATCTCGAAGCTGACGATCGCGGCCGGATCCTCGCCCTCCGAGGTGAGCGGCACCTTCATCAGCAGCGGCACGGTGATGCCGGGATGGGTCACGCTCCACAGCGTTGCCATGCCGCCGCGATGCACGCGTTCGCCGATGGTGAAGCCATCGATCTCGGCGCCCGCCTGCATCGCCAGCGCCGCCATCGGCGTCACCGGCCGAGCGGCAGACGGTCGGCGAGCCTGTGCGGCAGGCCGCTCGCCTTGATCCGCGCCGCCGCGGTTGCGACGTCATAGGGCACGCGATGGTAGGTGATCTCGCGGCTTATGGTGTCGAACACCGCAAACGACGCCGCGGGATCGCCGTCGCGCGGCTGGCCGACCGAGCCGAGCACCGCAAGCCAGCGCCGCCCCGGCAGCAACTGGACAGCGACGCCCGAAGTCGGAACGAAGCTCGTCATCTTGGCGGTCGAGGACATCGAATAGAGGCCGGGACGATGGATGTGGCCGCAGAACGTGATCTGCAGCTCGGTTGCCATCATGCTGCGCGCGGCGTCGGCGGTGTCGCGAACATAGCGCCATTTCGTGGGCTCCGAAGCTTCGGAGTGCACGTAGAGCCTGTTGTCCTCCTGCCGCGACATCGGAAGCCCGGCAAGGAACGCAATCTGCTCGCCGCTGAGCCGGCCGCGAGTCCAGTCGATCGCGGTCTGCGCCTCGGCATTCATGCTGTCGCTCGGCACGCCGATCGCATTGTCATGATTGCCGCGCACCGCGATCGCGCCCTTGGCGACGAGGCCCATCACCGTGTCGACAGCCCATTCCGGATCGGCGCCGTAGCCGACGATATCGCCGAGGCAGATCAGCCGCTCGGCGCCGCGCGCACGCGCAGCATCGAGGCAGGCGGCGAAGGCCTGCCGGTTGGCGTGAATATCGGCGAACAGTGCAAGCCGCATCGTGGTCCGCGTTGCTGATCCCTATCCGGTATCAAGCACACGCGGCCCCGGGCTCGCAATCGGGCCAAAGGCATCAGGTGGTCAGAGGATGTCGGCAGAAAGGTCGGTCAGGGCTTGCAGACCCGCAGGCCCTTCAGCAGCAGGGCCAGCAGCGCATCGATCCGTCCCGGACATTCCGGCTTGGCCCATTCCTCGGCATGCGCCGGGTGATGGTAGCGGACGGTGGCGTCGAACACGGCACGCGCGGTCGCCTTCACATTGTCGATCTCGAACACGCCCTGCGCGACACCGTCGGACAGGATTTTCGCGATCAGGTCGACCTGCTTGTCCTTGTAGGCTTCCACCACCTCACGCGCGTCCTGCGCCAGCGCCAGATAGGTCGCGAACATCTCGGGATCGTCGCACACCTTCTTCTGCTTGATCGTGAAGGCGGTGCGCAGCCATTGCTCCAGCCGCTCCGGCGCGGGGCCATTGCCAGCTGCGATCTTGCACAGCGGCTCGTTGGCGCGGTCGAGCCAGCGCTTGGCGACGGCATCGCGCAGCGAGGCTTTGCTGGGGAAGTGACGGTAGACGCTGCCGTGGCTGACATCCAGCGCACGGGCAACGTCGACAACGGTGGCCTTGGTCAGCCCGAAGCGCCTCAAGACATCCTCAGTTGCCTCGAGGATCCGCTCGGGTGTCAAAACCACCGCCTCGTTCATGCGTTTACCGTCTGGTTATCGCTGTCCTGCCCGCGGGTGAACTTGGCGGCCTGGGCAGCCAAATGGCGGGCGACGCGAAGATTGAGCCACTGTTGAATCTGGGCGGTCAATTGAAAGATTTCTATGGTCATGGAGGTAGTCCTTCGAGGTAGTCAAATTAAGTCCGGCTCCCCGGCCAAACGCCGGAACAGCCACTGGGCGCCCTCCTCCCTTCGGCTGATGAGTATATACACCATCCCGCTGACAGATTTCAATATCTGTCAGACAATATTTTGTGAAATGACAGCCGTGGCCCGGGAAGGGCCCACCCCTGGCTTCTGGGCGCTACAACGTTCCGTGAGCAGCCGGGGCGATCTGCCAGTCCGCGCCTATGTCTCGCTCAGGGCTACCCAGGAGAGGTTTGCATGGACCGGCCAATGACCTTGAAGGAGATCGCCAAGATCACCGCGGGCGCGGTGGTCTCGCTCGTCATTGTCGGGTGGCTGATGGTTCTCGCGATCGCATTCCTGACGGTGCTGTGAGCCCGCCTGACCGCGCCGGCCCCCTCACCGAGCCTGCCGCCGGAATCGAAAGGGGCCGCTTCACGCAGCGGCCCCTTTGCCGGGAAAAATGGCTTGGGGATAAAATCTAGCCCCGGTTAGCCCCAAGACTACACACTTCAGGGAATTGAGGAATTCCGGATGATTACTGTCCACCCCGCTGACTGATTATTGCCGATCCCTATTTTTATGCCACCCTTCCTGGGTAGGCATCCCGCTATTGCTGCGCGTCCTTGGGCGGCATCCGGGGCGGCGGCAGCGGCGTGAACACCGACCCTTGCGCGCCGGCCGGCGGGGGCACGAACGTCCCCGTGGTGGAATCACCGCCCGTCGTCTCCAGGATCGTCTTCGGCGTGATGTACTCCCTGACGAAGTCCATGATGGTGCCGTCGCCGCCTCCGAAATCCGCCGCCCGCCCGCCTTGCGGATGCCCGGCCTTGATCTCGTTCTCGGCGGTGTGGGTCTGCTCCGCCAACGCCTCGCTATAGGGAATGCGGAAAGCGCGCGGGATCGCGCTCGGCCTGTTGTCCTCGTCGAGCTCCTCGACCCAGAGATAGATCGAGCCGGGGTCGCCCTCCAGCGAATGCGGCTCCACGATCCGCGTCGACAGCAGCTTGAAGTTCGCCGGCAATTTTTCCGCGGACGCCCAGCCGAGCAGACCGCGCATGCCGCCGAAGCTGACGAAGTAGAACGCGCTGGTCACGACGATGACGACAGCCTTCAGCGACCAGTGCAGTCGCGCATAGACCAGCACGATCAGGAGCAGCGCACCGACCACCGCGTATGCGATCGCAAGCGTGAGAATGACCGACTGCAAGCTAATCATTGCGGAGCACCCTGACGCGGCTTTTCGGGACACCGGTTTTCGGATCGAGGTCGCCGCCGTTGCGCCAGCTGCTGCGGAAGGTTTCGAGCAGCGACTTCGGCCGCCGGTCCACGTTGATCACCTTGCCCTCGGCGTCGAGACGAAACCTGACCGCGGTCTTCTCGTCGCCCGTGTGATCGACGGTCAGCTTGTCGTCGAAGATCACCTGCGCCGTCGGATTGAGCTTCTGCACCTTCACATTGGCCTGCACCGGCTCGCCGGTCGTCGCCTGGAAATGCGAGACGTTGACGGTGTATTCGCCGGCGACGATGCCGCGCAGCGTGACGATCTCCTCGCGTATTGGCGAGGCGATCTTCTTGCCGTTGACGATGATGAAGTCGTTGGCGCCACCACGATCGTCGCGATCGAGCGTCAGGAAGCCGGCTTCGCGATGCCGGTACCAGGCGATGTTGCCGGCCGGATCCTGCACGAACAGGTCGAGATCGTCAGGATGGTTGTCCGGCCAGTCCATCGTGATGATGAACTCCGCCTTGGATTCGATCTTGCCTTCCTTGGAGTCCGGCGACACCGCAAGCAGCGCCAGGAAGAACAGGAAGGCGATGACCTGCAGCGCCTTGAATAGCATCACGCCGAGCGGATCGAACGGCTCCTCGCGCGGATAGAGCCCGAACTCATCCATCATGACGGCGTACCAAGGCGACGTTCCAGGGCCGGCGTGACGTGCGTCTCGGTCAGCACGACGGCGTCGGAAAACACCCGCTGGGTCGCAGAATCGAGCATGTAATACTGGATCCGCACCAGGATCGATCCAATCAGTCCGGCCAGCGTCGTGTACATCGCGACCGCCATGCCGTCGCTCATCAGGCCCATCGACGATTTCATCGCGACCTTGTCGGCGGCATCCAGCGAAGCGATCGGCGCCAGCATGATGATGAAGCCGATGATGGTGCCGAGCAGGCCGAGCTTCATCAGCGTATCGGAGACGAAGGCGCCAAAGCCGTTGGACCCGCGCAGCCGGTCCGCCAGCGTCCGCAGCAGCAGGGTCTGGTCGATGCGACCTTTGGCCTGCGCCTCGGCTTTCTGCACCAGGCTTTTGATGTGATCGGTGACGAGCCCGCCGGGCAGGCCGCGCGCATCCGATGCAAGCGCCCCTGATGCAAGGATCTTGGCACCATCGGGCGCGGCGAGGATGGTGCGGCAGGAGCGCGCGACCTCGCCTTCCCGCGCGATCGCCCGCGTCCGCCAGAAGCAATGGATGCAGGTGACGATGTAGAGGACGGCGATGAGGCTGGAAATGTAGGTGCGGTCGGAACTGATCATGAGGCGGATCAGCCCGTAGCGCCACAGCAGGAAAGCGGCGAACACCGAAAGGCCGGTGAAGATCATCCAGAGCAGCAGGGCGCTGCGCTCCGCCGCGTCCGTGCCGGCCGATGCGGCCGCGACGTCGACCTTGGCATCCATGCTGCGTGAGCTCCCTGTGTTCCGTGAGGCTCCGCGCGGGCCTCACGTTCCGTTAGAGCAGAGCCGGCCTGCGCCGTCCAAAGACATCTGCCCAGATTTCGTCGGGCAAATTTCCCGACCTGCATAGCCTCGCATGCTTGCGATTGGCGGGGAACAGCGGTGCTGTTAGCATCGCACCTCTCGTTTGAGCATGACCAGCCGCGTCTCTCCGTTCCGGATCATGCTCTGGCCGTGGAGTGATCGCATGCGCCTCGTGCTTCAACTGGTCGCCCGCCTGCTCGTGATCGTCGCGCTATGCCTCGGCGCAGCCACCGTCTGGGCCACGATCGACGCCTATCGCAGCGTCGATCGCGCCACGCAGGCGTCCGCCGAGCGGGTTTCGCAATCGCTCGAAGCGCTGTACTGGCGCGAATTGCTGCTGCGCAGCAACCGGATGCGCGAGCAATTGCTGCCGGCACCGGACTGGCGCACCATCGAAACCATGGGCCTGATCGCGCCCGGGATCTGCGTGCAGTTCGAACCGGCCGGCGCCTTCGAGAAGCCGCTCTGCGGCCAGAGCAAGGGGATCGGCAAGGCGCCGCCGCGCTGGTTCGCGGCCACCGTGCAGATGGTGCTCGGCGATCACGCCACCGTGGAGCGGCCGATCAGCGCCCGCGCCGCGACCGCGGGAACCGTCCGCGCCATCGCCGATCCGGACGCCGCGATCGCGCTCGCCTGGCAGCACATTCTCGACAACATCCATGTCGCGCTGTTGATGGCGCTCGCCATCGCGCTGCTCGCTTCGCTTGCGATCGCGCACACGCTGGCGCCCGCTCACTCGATCGTGTCGGCGCTGCGGCGGATGGCCGACGGCGAGTACCGTACGCCGCTGCCGCGCGTCCGCTCGATGGAGCTCGCGATGATCGGGCGCGCCGTCAGCGATCTCGGCGACCGCCTCGCGCTTGCCGAGGAGGAACGCACGGTGCTGACCCGGCGGCTGCTCGAAATCCGCAACGACGAACGCCGCACGCTGGCGCGCGAGCTGCACGATGAGTTCGGCCAGAATCTCACCGCGATCCTCGCCTTCGCCAACACGATCGAGGCAAGCGCCGGCGACAAGTACGCCGCCGGCACCGAAATTGCGCAGGATGCACGGATGATCTCGCAGGCGACGCGCCGCATCATGGCGTGCCTGCGCGATACACTGAACCGGCTGCGCCATCCGCCGGCCGAAGAGCTCGGGCTGGAGGCAAGCCTGGTCGATCTCGTCGACAGCTGGCGGTCGCGCACGGCGCAGCCGATGATCCAGCTCGATTTGCAGGGCGACCTTGCCGACATCAGCGGCACGGTCGCCGCCACCGCCTACCGCGTCGCGCAGGAATGCCTGACCAATGCGCTGCGCCACAGCTCGGCGCGCGAGATCGTGCTGCGGATCGAGCGGCGGACCGGAAGCGAGAACGCCCTGCTGGTCCGCGTCGAGGACGATGGCGGCGGCGATGCGGCCAAGGTGGCGCAATCCGCGGGCTTCGGCCTCACCGGCGTCAGCGAGCGCGTCACGGCCCTCGGCGGCTCGCTGTCGATCGCGCGCGCCAGCCGCGGCCTGTCAGTCGCCGCCACGATCCCGCTCGCCGCCTGAGATGACAACCGTGACGGCGACGACGGCAAAGATTCGGGGCATCTCGATCCTGCTGGTGGACGATCATCCGGTCGTCCGCCAGGGCTACCGGCGCGTGCTCGAGCATCAGGACGATTTCCGCGTGGTCGCCGAAGCCGACAACGCCGCCAATGCCTATCGCGCGTTCAAGTCGCACCAGCCCGATGTAGTGGTGATGGACATTTCGATGCCGGGTGCCAGCGGACTGGAGGCGATCCGCAACATCCGCGCGCGCGACCCCGACGCGCGCATCCTCGTCTTCAGCATGCACAGCGAGGCGGCCCAGGTGAAGGCGGCATTCGGCGCCGGCGCCAGCGGCTTCGTCACCAAGGGCAGCGAACCGGCCGAGCTGATCGCAGCGATCCGCTCGGTGGCGCGCGGCGAGCATGCGATGAGCGACGACGTCGCGCGCGTGCTGGCGCTGGAGAGCCTGGTGCCGACCCGATCGGCGCTCGACCAGCTCGGCGAGCGGGAGATCGAAATCCTCCGGCAGCTGGCGGCCGGCAGCACCAAGGAGCAGATCGCCGCCAACCTCAACCTCAGCACCAAGACCGTGCAGAACTATCACTACCTCATCAAGGCCAAGACCGGCATGCGGACCGACGCCCAGCTGGTCCGCCTCGCCATCGAATGCGGGCTGGCGAATTTGTGAACTTCGTAGCCCGGATGCAGCGCAGCGAAATCCGGGGACTGCGCACGCGAATGGTCCCGGATTGCGCGGAGCCTGTCATCGGGCGCGCGTTCGCGCGACCCGTTGGCCCCATCCGGGCGACTGACGCCATTGCCCCGCGACAACGCGGCGGGTTACGCTACGCTGCGCCACCCACCAAAGCTCACAAGAAACGGACGCTCCCCATGCCCATCGTCAATCGCGTTGCCGCCCTCTCGGATGAAATGGCCGCCTGGCGCCATGACTTCCATGAGAATCCTGAACTGCTCTACGAAGTCCATCGCACCGCCGGCATCGTCGCCGAGAAGCTGCGCGAGTTCGGCTGCGACGAGGTGGTGACGGGGATCGGGCGCACCGGCGTGGTCGGCGTGATCCGCGGCCGCAAATCAACATCGGGAAAGACCATCGGCCTGCGCGCCGACATGGACGCGCTGCCGATCGCGGAGGCCTCGGGCGTCGCCTATGCCTCGAAGATTCCCGGCAAGATGCACGCCTGCGGCCATGACGGCCACACCGCGATGCTGCTCGGTGCCGCCAAATATCTTACCGAGACGCGCAATTTCGACGGCACCGCGGTCGTGATCTTCCAGCCCGCCGAGGAAGGCGGCGCCGGCGGCAAGGCGATGGTCGACGACGGGCTGATGACCCGCTGGGGCATCCAGGAGGTCTATGGCCTGCACAACATGCCGGGGCTGCCCGAGGGTTACTTCGCGACCACGCCGGGCGCGATGCTGGCCTCGTCGGATACGTTGAAGATTGTCGTCCACGGCAAGGGCGGCCACGCCGGCGCCGCTCCGCACGAGGCGGTCGACAGCGTGCTGATCGGTGCCCAGATCATCAATGCGCTGCAGTCGATCGTATCGCGCAATGTCGACCCGCTGAAATCGGCTGTCATCTCGATCACCATGTTCGAGGCCGGCACCGCGTTCAACGTGATCCCGGAGACCGTGACGCTGGGCGGCACCGTGCGCACGCTCGATCCCGGTGTGCGCGACCTGGTCGAGCGCCGGATCAGCGAGGTCGCCTCCAGCATCGCCAAGGCCTATGGCGGCTCGGCCGAGACGGATTATGGACGCATGTATCCGGTGACGTTGAACCACGCGCGCGAGGCCGGCGTCGCCGCCGAGGTCGCCCGCGATGTGGTCGGCGCCGACCGCGTCAACGACAATCTGGTGCCGGTGATGGGCGCCGAGGATTTCGCATTCATGCTGGAGGCGCGCCCCGGCGCGTTCGTCTTCCTCGGCATGGGCGACGGCCCGATGTGCCACCACCCGGCCTACAAGTTCAACGACAACATCCTCGGCCACGGCGCGTCCTATTGGGTGCGTCTGGTCGAGAAGCAGATGCCGGCCGGCTAGCGCCGCTCATGCAGCCACGGCCCGGTCGCTCACTTCGCGACCGGGCTGCCAGCTTTCACAGGCGCGGCTGCTGTTGCGTGGTGCAGTGGATGCCGCCGCCACCGGCGGCGATGCCATCGATGTTGAGCTGGATGATTTCCCGGTCCGGGTACAGGTCGCGCAACTTGTCGCGCGCGTTGCGGTCCGCCGCCGGGTCACCGAATTCCGGCGCGATCACGGCACCGTTGCAGACGTAGAAATTGATGTAACCGGCGGCGAAGTCCTTGCTGCTGTGCTTCGGACGCACCGTCGACGGGCCCTGCAACACCACGACATCCAGGCGCCGGCCCTTCGCATCAACCGCGCCGCGCAACAAATCGAGGTGTCGTTTGGTCACCGCATGATCGAACGACGACGGGTCTTGTTCCAGGCCGGCTACGACAACGCCGGGGCTGGCAAATCGCGCGTAGAAGTCGGTATGTCCGTCGGTGATGTCCTTGCCGGCGATGCCGGGCAGCCAGATGATCTTGTCCAGTCCGAGCAGGCGAGACAATTCGTCTTCGCATCTTGCCTTGGAGACGTCGGGATTGCGATTTGGGTTGAGGACGCAGCTCTCGGTGATGATGGCCGTCCCCTCACCGTCGACCTCGATCCCGCCGCCTTCCAGCACCAGATCGGCCTTCAAGAAGATTGCCTGCGCGGCTCGGGCCAGATGCTCTGCAACCCTGGCATCGCGTGCATATAGATGCTGCTTGCATGCATACGGTTGCGGCTTGTTGCCCCAGCCGTTGAAATTGAAACCGACGGCGCCGAGCTGCCCGGCAGGATTGGTCACAAAGACCGGTCCCGTGTCGCGCAGCCACACATCATCGAGCGGTTGAACGACGAGGCTGACCGAGGGACCGCACAGTCGCGCGGCGATGTCGTAGTCCTCCTCGCGCACGAGCATCTTCACCGGCTCATAGACCGCGATTGCCTTGGCAACGCTGGCGAGATTATTTCTGATGACGGGAAGGAGCTTCGTGCCCCAGAGCTCCACGTCGGCGCCAAAGGCCATCCAGGTGGCGGCATGCAAGGCGCCCTCGTCCGGCATGCGCCAGTTCGTTTGATGTCGTGCAGAATCGTTCATGAGCATTCGAACCGCGATGGCCGCCCCCGCTCGTCACAGGGTAACGCAGGTGTCCCCGCGCGGGCGACCATTTTGGAACGCACCGAGCCTGCCGCCCATGCCTAGCGGGCAGGGTCGACCTCGCTTGTCCCCATCATGCGCGCGGCGACACGGTCGCGCTTGACGAAGTGGTGGAAGGCGACCGCGGCGAGGTGCAGCACGATCAGCGCCAGCAAGACATAGGCGAAGAAGATGTGGCGATCCTCATAGGCATCCGCCGCCGCCTTGTCGGGCGAGGTGATCTGGGGAACGTGAAACAGGCCGAAGAAATCAGAATAATCCTGGGCGCGGGCGCCGGAATGCGCCCACCCCAGCATCGCCACCAGAATGGTGACGGCATAGAGCGCGCCGTGACTGACCCGGGCGGCGATCCGCTGCCAGGAGGGCATGTCCGCCGGCAGCGCCGGGGTCGGGTTAAGGCCGCGCCAGAGCAGCCGCAGCACGGTGAGCAGCAGCACCAGGTAGCCGATATCGGCGTGGATCGAGCGGTAGAAGAACTTGTCCGCCCGCGCCGGGACGTGGTTCATCCACCAGCCATAGGCCAGCATGCCGATGATGGCGATGCCGAGCCCCCAGTGGAACGCGCGGGCGAGCGAGCCCCAGCTCACGGCGGTATTGCGGATCATGTCGCGTGGCCCCCTTGCGGCCGCATTTTTGGATTTCACACGTCGCAGCAATAGTTTGCCGTGATACTTGCAGCTATCGGTCAAGGCCATGTGAAATTCCCGGCTTCACCGCCTTTTGTCGGCCGAAGCGGCCGGATAGCCAAAAACAACTGAATGGTAACCCTGCTTCGGATAGAGTTTTCGCGTGTCCACTCCCCCGACCATCCTTGTGTTCGATTCCGGCCTCGGCGGCCTCACCGTGCTGCGCGAGATCGTCCGCGCCCGGCCCGACGCGCATTACGTCTATGTCGCCGACGACGCTTTCTTCCCCTATGGCCACCACGGCGAGGACGAGATCATCGCCCGCGTGGTGCCGCTGGCCGGTGAGCTGATCGCGGCCCACGCGCCCGACCTCGTCGTGATCGCCTGCAACACGGCATCCACGCTGGTCATGTC
This sequence comes from Bradyrhizobium sp. UFLA01-814, assembly GCF_046718885.1. Classification (NCBI taxonomy): domain Bacteria; kingdom Pseudomonadati; phylum Pseudomonadota; class Alphaproteobacteria; order Hyphomicrobiales; family Nitrobacteraceae; genus Bradyrhizobium; species Bradyrhizobium sp. UFLA01-814. Next base: position 60,430 of record NZ_JAQOSR010000011.1, read on the forward strand.
GCATTTGCGCGACGCCTATCCTTTGCCCTTCGTCGGCACCGTGCCGGCGATCAAGCCGGCCTGCGCCTCGTCGAAAACGAAGCGCGTGTCGGTGCTCGGCACAAAGGGCACCGTGAAGCGCGAATATACCCGCAAGCTGATCTCGGACTTTGCGCAGGGCTGCGAGGTGACGCTGGTCGGCTCCGGCGAGCTCGCCTCGCTGGCGGAGGCTGCCCTCAGCGGCGAGAGGGTGCGCGACGAGGACATCGTGGCCGAACTCGCGCCCTGCTTCGTCGGCGATGGCGCCCACGACCCCGCCCGCACCGACACCGTCGTGCTGGCCTGCACGCATTATCCGCTGCTGCTGGAACGCCTCGCCCGGCTCGCACCCTGGCCGGTCGACTGGATCGATCCGGCGCCGGCGATCGCCCGCCGCGTCGCCGACCTGCTCGGCCCGGCGGGCTCGGAGAGTGACCAGGCCGGCGCAGAGATGATCTTCACCTCGAAGCGCCCGCACGCGCTGACGGAAGCCTTGACGCCATTCTTCGGCGGCCGCGTCCCGGCCTGATCCTTTTCGCCGCCACAACGCGCTGCTAGCCTCTGCTCTCCTTCGAGGGAGGACCAAATTTGACCGCAGCCCCGCTGACGCCGCTCAATCGCCTGCGCAAGCAGTGGCGCGACAAGCGCCCGACCTTCGGCGCGATCGCGACCATTCCGAGCATCCAGACCGTGCAGATCATGGCGCAGTCGCTGGACTGGATCATCGTCGATCTCGAGCACGGCCCGATCGATCTCGGCACCGCCCATGCGATGATCGTGGCGACCTCTGGCACGCCCTGCGTGCCGATGGTGCGGATCGCCGCCAACGAGCCGCATCTCGCCAAGGCACCGATGGACATCGGCGCGCTTGGCATCAATTTTCCGATGATCTGCAACGCAAGCGATGCGGTGAAGGCGGTGCGCAGCGTGCGCTATCCGCCGAAGGGCGACCGGCTCTGGGGACCGTTCCATGCGCCATTCCGCTGGGGTGTCTCGATGAACGACTACATGGCGACCGCTGACGACGACATGATCTGCATGATCACGATCGAGCATGTCGATGCGGTGAACCGCATCGACGAGATCATGGCGACGCCGGGCATTGACCTCGCGGTGATTGGCCCCGGCGATCTCGCCACCTCGATCAACAAGCGCGGTCTGCCCGACGATCCCGAAGTGGTCGCGCTGATGCAGCGCGCCGAACAAGGCATCATGAAGAGCGGCGTGCCGATCGGCGGCGTGGCGCGCACCGCCGAACAGGCCAATGCGATGATCGAGCGCGGCTACCTCGCGCTCGCGCTGGGCTTCGACTGGTCGCTGTTCCAGCGCGGCATTGCGGCTGCGTTCGCGGGGATCAAGCGGTAGGCGTCACAATGCGGCCGCGCGGCGCTCCGCTCGTTCACAGCTGCCGGCGAGCAGGTTCCCGTCACGTCGAGAAGGAACCGCGGCGCAACTTCCGGCGCCGCGCCTGCGATGGAGTGAACAGTACGCATCACCATTGCCGAGACAGTTCGTTCGCCTGAGTAGCTCATGAATATGCGGCGCAAACCCGCGCTGTTGGATGAACGGACTAATCCCAACGTCGCAAGTGCACATCACACATCGCCCGCTTTCCGCCGCGATTCCGCGCTGCTAGAGTTTTGCGGGTTGGGAGGAAAATGCATGTTCAGGAAATTACTGCTTGGTCTCACCGTGATTGCGCTTGCCGGTGCCGGCGCTGCCTTTGCGCAGCAGAGCGGCATCAAGCGGACGCCGCTGCAGAAGGTCGATTTTCCGCCGGGCTACAACACGGTCACCGCGATCGCCGAGGTTCCGGCCGGGGGTGCGTCGGGGCGTCACACCCATCCCGGCGCTGAAACCGGCTATGTGCTCGAAGGCGAGCTCGAACTTCTGATCGACGGCAAGCCGCCGTTGAAGCTGAAGGCGGGCGATTCCTACCAGATCCCGGAAGGTGCGGTGCACGACGCCAAGACGTCCGGCGACAAGCCGCTCAAGGTGCTCGGCGTCTACGTGGTCAAGGCCGGCGAGCCGTTGGCAAAACCAGCGCCGTGAGCAGAACCCCTTGGTCTTCGACCAATTGGTTCATCTGAGCTTCAGGTGCGGCGAGCAACCATTTGAGCTCGCCGGGCCATTGATTTTTGCCTGTTTGCTAGGGAACTGAACCGAACGGATGCGCGGTAAATTTCGTCAGATTTCATTGCCGCGCCGTCTCGTCGCCGATCTGATGCATGCATCGGCCGGCGTGCCGCTGGTCTCCCTGAAGCGCACCCTGAACGTCCGCGCAATCGTCGAGGCCCGTGCGCGTGCGGCGCAGGCACCGGGCTGGGCCGCCATCTTCGTCAAGGCATTCGCGCTGGTCGCCAGGAGCGAGCCGACCCTGCGCACGCTGCACGTCAAATGGCCGTGGCCTTGCCTCTACGAGCTGCCGCGCAGCGTCGGCATGGTGGCGATTGCGCGCGTTGAGAAGGGCGAGGACTGCGTGCTGTTCGAGCGCGTCTGTGCCGCCGACGAGATGCCGCTCGCCGAGGTCGACGCGCTGATCCGCCGCGCCAAGACCGCGCCGCTGCACGAAATCCCCTCGTTCCGCAAAATACTCTGCGTGACGCGCCTGCCGCTGCCGCTGCGCCGCCTGGCGTGGGCGATCGGGATGAATTTTGGCCGGCAGCGCGCCAATTTCTGCGGCAGTTTTGGCGTGACCTCGGTCGCGGCCTATGGCCCCGGCGAGTTGCACGCGCTGAGCCCGGGGCCATTCCTGTTGAGCTATGGCGTGATCAGGCCGGACCACACTGTCGACGTGGTGCTGCGCTGGGACCATCTGGTCTGCGACGCCGCCCTGATCGCGCAGACCTTGACCCGCCTCGAGCAGGTGCTGGGCGGCGAAATTGCCGCGGAACTGGGCGCTGGCCGGCCACAAGCCGATGCCCGGCTGGTCCGCGCGGCCGGAAGCCGCCTCTGAGGGACGAAACTGGCCAAATCTGACGCCGATTCGGCCCAAAACGCCCTGCGTTTTGTTTGACAGAACCGGACTTTCTCCTTAAGACCACCCTTGCTCGCGGGCCGGTTTCGGCCCGCGATGCGTTTCGCGACCCGTGGTCCTCCCCGAGCTTTCGAGGCGGACCTGTCGGTACAGGCCTTTTGGCCGGTACACAGGAGGGCGCGTCTCCTCAAACCTGAAACTGACAAACGCCGGCCGCTGGGTAGCGACGGCTATGCAAAAGAGGACGCGATGACAAAGCGCAGTGAGGCGAAGTACAAGATCGATCGCCGCATGGGCCAGAATATCTGGGGCCGCCCCAAGAGCCCCGTGAACCGCCGCGAATACGGCCCCGGTCAGCACGGCCAGCGCCGCAAGGGCAAGCTCTCCGACTTCGGCGTGCAGCTCCGCGCCAAGCAGAAGCTCAAGGGCTACTACGCCAACATTTCCGAGCGCCAGTTCCACGGCATCTATGTCGAAGCCAGCCGCCTGAAGGGCGACACCGGCGAGAACCTGATCGGCCTCCTGGAGCGCCGTCTCGACACCGTGGTCTATCGCTCCAAGTTCGTCTCCACGATGTTCGCCGCGCGCCAGTTCATCAACCACGGCCACATCAAGGTGAACGGCCGCAAGGTCAACATCGGCAGCTACAAGCTGAAGGTCGGCGACCTCATCGAGGTCAAGGAATCCTCCAAGCAGCTGACCCCGGTGCTGGAAGCGGCCCAGCTCCCCGAGCGCGACGTGCCCGACTTCATCGAGGTCGATCACTCCAAGATGACCGCGAAGTTCGCGCGCACCCCCGGCCTCTCGGACGTGCCGTTCCCGGTGCAGATGGAGCCGCATCTGATCGTCGAATTCTATTCGCGCTGATCACTTCAGCATTGCGAGATCCGAAAGGCCCCGGTTTTGCCGGGGCCTTTTTGTTTGCCGACAAGACGACTATTATATCCGGGACTTGGAGATGGTTGCCGTTGAGGTTTCTTGCCGATGACCCGGTTACTCGAACAGGCCTTCGAGACAGTTTCAAGCTTGCCTGACACAGAGCAGGACGTGCTCGCGCGCATCATGCTGCAGCTTGCCGGAGTCGACCAACCACCGCTCCAGCTCACGCCGGAAGAAGACGCCGATCTGGCTGAAGCCGACGCCGAGATTGCACGCGGCGAGCTGGCAACGCCCGAGGAAGTCCGTGCGATGTGGGCAAAGCACGGGCTGTGAACGTCCGTTACACGCGACGCGCTGTTGTTCAGATTGATCGGGCACTTTCCTATATCGAAACACGATCGCCCCAGGGCACGGTCCATGTGCGCGACCGCATCTTGGCACTTGTCACGCTGCTGCAAGAGCAGCCGCGTGCGGGGGCGCCCGACAAGCCGCCCAGGCGTCCGCCGGCTCTCGGCGACACCGTATCCCTACCTGATCGACTATCACGTGACGCCCACCGAGATCATCATTATGCGGTTTCGTCACGCCGCCCGGAGGCCTATACGCTAAAGCATGATCCGGAAAAGCGCGAAGCGGTTTTCCGGATACGATCATGCTCAAACAAGAAGCCAGGGCGCGATGACGATCCATCTTATCTCATCGCGTTTCAGCAGCGAATCCGCCCTCAGTGCGGAGCGATGAGGAAAGCCATGCACTACACCCCTGCCCGGCCCGATCCCAAGGCCCCGCCCGTTCGCATCAACCTTCTGTCCGATACGCAGACCAGGCCGACGCCGGCGATGCGCGAGGCGATGGCGAAGGCGGAGGTCGGCGACGAGCAGGTCGGGGACGATCCGACCACCAACGAGCTCTGCGCCCGCGTCGCCGATCTGCTCGGCAAGGAAGCCGCCGTGTTCATGCCGTCGGGCACCATGTGCAACGTTGCGGCGACGCTGGCCTATTGCCGTCCCGGCGACGAGATTTTGGCGCATGCGACCGCGCATATCATTGCGCGCGAGGGCGGCGCCCATGCCGCGCTCGGCGGTTTCCAGATCACGCAGCTGCCGGGCGATGACGGCCAGTTCACGCCGGACACCTTCCAGGCCGCGCTGCATCCGCGCACCCGCTACCAGCCGCCGCAGGTGCTCGTCAGCGTCGAGCAGACCGCCAATATCGGCGGCGGCACGATCTGGAAGAAGGCGGCGCTCGACGAGGTCGTGCGCATCGCCAAGGCCCACGGTCTTGTCACCCACATGGACGGCGCGCGGCTGCTCAATGCGACCGTCGCGTCCGGTATCTCGCCGCGCGACATGACGGCGGGCTGGGATTCCGCCTGGATCGATTTCTCCAAGGGCCTCGGCGCGCCGATCGGCGGCGTGATCGCCGGCACCCTCGCCTTCATCGACGATGTCTGGCGCTGGAAGCAGCGGCTCGGCGGCTCGATGCGGCAGTCCGGCGTCTGCGCCGCGGCCTGCATCCATGCGCTCGATCACCATGTCGACCGCCTCGCCGACGACCACGCCAATGCGCGGGCGCTGGCGCGCGGCCTGTCTCAGATCAACGGCATCGCGGTACAGGCGCCGGAGACCAACCTCGTGTTCTTCAAGCCCGACGGCGCCGGGGTATCCGGCGACAAGATGGTCGCCGAGCTGCGCAAGCGCGGCGTGACACTGGCGATGATGGACGGCCGGATCAGGGCCTGCACGCATCTCGACGTCACGGCAGCGATGATCGAGGAAGCGGTCGGACACGTCAGGGACATCGTGCGCGCGGCGTAACTCCCCTAGCCCGGATGGAGCGCTACGAAATCCGGGCTGCCAAACTACGGCAGCCGCTTTCCGACGTGGTCCGTTCCTTCCTGGTGAAGGGTCACTTGCATTGCCGCGTTCTGGCCGTCCGTGTCGAATGACAGCGCGGCATCGACGATCTTGAAAAAGAACTCGTGATCGCTGGTGGCGAAGATTTCGCGCCGCTCCTGCCCTGTCGCCTCGCTGAACAGGCGATTGCCGACCCTTGTGACGTGGATCGAAAATTCCGGCGAGAACCGATAGGTCCCGACCAGACGGTCCAGCGTCTGCGGGCTCACTGCGATGAACTTCCCGACCTTGGCCTGGCGATCCGGCCAGCCGTACTCGGCCGCGATGCCGCGCAGGATTTCGTCGACGAGGATCCGACCGCCCCAGCCGTTGGTCATGACAACGGCGCCATCGCCGTTCTCGAAAATGACCATGGTATCGATGAAGCCCTCGTTCACGCCGTTGTGCCAGAATTGCCGGTTCGGCGCCGAGCCGCGAACCAGCCAGCCCAGCCCGCGTCGTCCGATCCCAGGGGGTAGTCCGTCGGCACTGCCGAGAACCGGCGTGAGCATCTCGGCCGTCATCGATTGCGACAGAACGGGATTGCTCCGACCGGCTAACGAATCCAGCACGCCGAGCAAGAGACGGGCGAGATCGGTCGGCGTCGTCCATAATCCCGCGGCGGCCAGTTCGGGATAGACGTGCGGGCCGCCAGTCACCGGCGCGCCGTCTGACCGGTACGGTGTGGCGGCCATCTTCAAACGATCCGCAGGCAATGGCTGCGCGAAGCTGGAATGCGTCATCCCGAAGGGCTTGAGGACGACATCGTCGAGCAGCGCAGGAAACGGCCGCCCCGTCACGTCGACGAGCAGTTGCTGAACGATCGTGTAGCCGCTGCCGGAATATTGATCCTGCTTGCCGGGTTCGTGCTCGACCCGGACAGGCGCGCTGTTCGCAGGCGGCGCGCCATCGAGAATCTGGCGAAGAGAGGGGACCGGCTGGCCGGCCTGATAGCCCGGATAGTAGGGCACGTTCGTCCCGGCCGTATGGCTCAGCAACCGCCGAACTGTCACCCGGGATTGGGGATACGGATAGTCCGGAATCTTCCAGCTCTTGAGCGCAGCGTTGACGTCCGCATCGAGATCGAGCTTGCCGGGCTGGGCCAGCGCCAGAGCGGCGATGGCGGTCACCGGCTTGCTGATCGAGGCCGCCTGAAACAGCGTTTCCGGCACCACGGGCGGACCGCCGACGGCGGCTGAGCCAAAGCCGCGCGCCCATTCGATGGCGCCGCCATGAATCACCGCGACGCTGACACCGGGAACGTGCAGCTCGTTCATGCGATCGGCAAGCGTCATCGGCGCATCGCCGTCGACGACAATCGCCGTCCTCAGGCCGTTCAAGACATGGTCGATCCGCTGCATGACGTCGGCATCACCGAGGCGGCGAGGTTCTTCGGCCAGAACAGGCCGGCACGCAGTCATGGCGGCGGATGTGACGGCCACCAGGAAGAGCTTGCGGAGAGTGAATGTCGTCGCCTCCATGACCGCCTCCGCGCGCCACGTTTAGCGTCCCATCGCCTGGTAGATCAGCGTCTTCAGCTCCTGCTGGATCCGGCCGCGCTGCGACGGCGTCTGCACCATGAAGATGCCGAACAGATCGTCCGCGGGATCGATGAAGAAGAAGGTGCCGCCGACACCGTCCCAGCGATACTCCCCCAGCGGCCAGTCTGTGTTCGCCGGCACCGAGGTGCGGACCGCGAAGCCGAGGCCGAAGCCGGAGTTCGGACCGGGATAGTAGTTCTGGTCGCGCACGACGCCGGTCTCCGGACCGATATGGTCCCTCGCCATCAGCGCGATGCTCTCCGGCTTCAGATAGCGCCTGCCCTCATAGCTGCCGCCATTCAGCAGCATCTGCGAGAAGCGCGCATAGTCGCCGATGGTGCCGACCATGCCGCCGCCGCCGGATTCCCATCGCAGCGGCTTGCGCGGATTGCGGACGTCGGCGACCGGACTGATGGTGCGATCCTTCGGCATCGGCTCGGCGATCAGCGGCCATTTCGCCCGGTCGGCGACATAGAACGCGGTCTCGTTCATCCCGAGCGGGCCGAGCAGCCGCTCCTTCTCGACCTGAAACAGCGATTTCCCCGTGATCACCTCGATGATGCGGCCGAGCACGTCGGTGGAATGGCCGTAGTCCCATTGCGCGCCGGGTTGTTCGGCGAGCGGCAATGCCGCAAGCCGCGCCACGAATTCGGCATTGTCGGGATCGTTGTCGAACAGGCCGGCATCGGCGTAGGTCTTGTTCACGACACCACCGCCGTAATAGCCGTAAGGCAGGCCGGCGGTGTGGCGCATCAGGTCTTCGATGGTGATGGGGCGCTTGAGCGGCTCCAGCGTCATCGCCATCTTGCCCTCATCGCCGCGCTTTTCCACCCCGACCTTCATGTCGGCAAAGGCCGGGATATATTTCGACACTGGATCGCCGAGGGCGAGCTTGCCTTCCTCGACCAGCATCATCGCGATGACCGTGGTGATCGGCTTCGACATCGAATAGAGGCGGAAGATGGTATCCGCGCTCATCGAGAACTCGGTGGCGACGTCGCGAACCCCGAACTTCTCGTAGTAGACCGGCTTGCCATGCTGTTGCAGCAGCAGGATCGCGCCCGGGATCTTTCCGGTCGCGACCTCGTTCCGGACATAGTCGGAGACCTTGGCGAGGCCTTCCGCCGAGAAGCTGTGCGCGGCCGGCCCCGCGGAGCCGGCCTTCGCAACCGTTGCGACCAACGCGAACGCGAGTGACGCGACGAACGCGCGGCCCCCACGCATGCAAGCGCATGAGCCGATCCGCCTGAATCGGATCATGCCGTCATTCCCTTCTTTTCAACGCGTTGCTTCACGCGAACCGGTATCCACTTCGCTCGAAAACGCTAGTTTTCCATGGCTTCATAGACGAGCTGCTTCAGCGTCCGCTGGATGCGCTGACGCTCGGTCGGCGTCTGCTCCAGCAGGACGAAGAAGAAGTCCTGCTTGCGGTCGATGACATAATAGCAGCCGCTGGCGCCGTCCCATTTCAGCTCGCCGAGATCGCCGGGCGGCGGCGGCTTCGCGGTGCCCGGATCGGTGCGCACCGCGATCCCAAGCCCGAAGCCGAAGCCGTCGCCGGGGAAGTAGAAAAAGTCGCGCTCGACGCCTGAGCCCGGGCCGACACGGTCGGTCGTCAGCTCCTTGAACGTTTCGGGCTTCAGGATGGTCTTGCCGTCGAGGGTGCCTCCATTGAGCAGCATCTGCGCGAAGCGCGAATAATCCGCCATGGTCGAGACCATGCCGCCGCTGGCGGACTCCCATTTCTTGACCTTGGTCGGATCGTTGACCCGGCCGACCCGGAAGTCGCTGTCGTTCGGCATCGGTTCGGCCATCAGCTTCTGCTTCTCGGGATCGGTGACGAAGAAGCCGGTGTCCTTCATGCCGAGCGGGTCGAGCAGCCTTTCGCGCTCGATCGTCGAGAGCTTCTCGCCGGTGGTCAGCTCCATCACGCGCGCCAGAATGTCGGTGGAATGGCCGTATTGCCAGAGCGCGCCGGGCTGGTTGTGCAGCGGCAGCTTGGCGATCCGCTCGGCGAATTCGGCGAGATCGAAGTCTCCGCCGTAGATATTGGCTTCCTTGTAGGCCTTGCGGACCAGGCTGTCGCCATAGAAGCCGTAGGTGATTCCCGACGTATGCGTCATCAGATCGAGGATCGTGATCGGCCGCTTTGGCGGCACCAGCTCCAGCGTCTTGGTGCCGTCCTCGGCCTTCTTCTCGACGCCGACCTTCACGTTGGCAAAGGACGGGATGTATTTCCAGACGGGATCGTCGAGCTTGTATTTCCCTTCCTGCAGCAACTGCATCGACACCACGGCGGTGATCGACTTGGACATCGAGGCCAGGCGGAAGATGGTCTTGTCCGTGATCGGCACCTTGCTGACCACGTCCTGCACGCCGAAGGCCTCGTGATACACCGGCTTGCCGTGCTGCTGGATCAGGACGATAGCGCCCGGAATCTTTCCGGTCGCGACCTCGTTCTTGAAGAACTCGCTGATCTTGGCGAGCTTGGCGGGATTGAAATGCGCACCCGCCGGAATCTCGTAGGTGCCCTCGGTGTGCGGGTACGCCGGCGCCGCCAGCACCACCGCGGCGGCGGCTGCGGCGGCGCACGTCAAACGAAATGAATGCATTTGAACTATCCCTCCCCGGAAATCACGGGGAAGTGTAGCGGCGGTATCATCAGGCACAAGGGCTGCCAAAGGCCTCCAGGACCTCCTGATGAAGCTGACCGCTTTGGGGCGAGAAGCAGCAGAAGATCACCTGCGTGAGGCCGGGTGCGGCGACCAGGGCATCGACGACGGCCTTGACCGCAATGCCGGCGGCGCGGTCCGGCGGGAAGTGATAGACGCCGGTCGAGATCGCGGGAAATGCAATGGAGCCAAGCTGATTGGCGTGGCACAGCTCAATGCCGCGGCGATAGCAGGATGCGAGCAGCGCATCCTCGTTCTGGGTGCCGCCGTGCCAGATCGGGCCGACGGCGTGGATCACGTGCTTGGCCGGGAGCCGATAGCCTTTGGTGATCTTGGCGTCGCCGGTCTTGCAGCCGTGCAGGGTGCGGCACTCGGCGAGCAGCTCGGGGCCCGCGGCACGATGGATCGCGCCGTCGACGCCGCCGCCACCGAGCAGCGGTGAATTGGCCGCGTTGACGATGGCGTCAACGCGCAGGGTCGTGATGTCGGTAACGATGACTTCGAGCCGCGCCTTGCCGATCTGGCGCGCCGTCAAGGTCAGGCAGCCACGTCGACCGGGATGCCCTTGTCGGCAAACAGCTGCTGCAATTCGCCGGCCTGGAACATCTCGCGGATGATGTCGCAACCGCCGACGAACTCGCCCTTCACATAGAGCTGCGGAATCGTCGGCCAGTTCGAATAGACCTTGATGCCGTTGCGCAGTTCGGCGGACTCGAGAACGTTGAGGCCTTTGTAGCCGACGCCGATGTGGTCGAGGATCTGCACGACCTGACCGGAAAACCCGCACTGCGGGAATTGCGGCGTGCCCTTCATGAACAGCACGACGTCGTTCGACTTCACTTCGTTGTCGATGAATTGCTCGATGCTCATTTTCGCTTCCTTCGGGGGCGGCGCTCTCAGGCCTTGACGGGCCGGCCCGCCCTTCTAACCCGTGACTGACTATATATGTAGCTCAAACCATTGTGCATCCAAAGCAAAATGGCGGAAATCTGGCATGCGCTGGGCGCTGCGGGCGCCCGAAAGGGGCCGGGATTATCTGACGGCCCCAATATCATCGCGGAGGGAGGCTTTTTTCCCGTAACGGAGCCCCTATCTAGGACGAACTGTCCGTCGGGAACCAGTTTGCCGAAGCAACGTTCTCTCCCTTGAATCGGAGACCCCTGTGACGAAACCAGCCTCTGCCGCGGCCGCCCTTCCCGCCGCCTCCCCGTCACTGTCCTCCGAATCCGGGCCGCTCGCCGAGCGGCTCGTGGACGCCTATCGCGCCGTCCGCGACGAGACCGAGCGCCGGGCCGCGCCGCTGTCGCCCGAAGACCAGCTGATCCAGTCGATGCCGGATGCGAGCCCCGTCAAATGGCACCGCGCCCATACCACCTGGTTCTTCGAGCAGTTTCTGCTCGGCGAGCACGTCGAGGGCTACACGCCATTCCATCCGGACTACGCCTATCTTTTCAATTCCTATTACGTCAGCGCCGGTCCGCGGCACGCCCGCCACCAGCGTGGCCATCTGACGCGCCCGACAGCCGACGAGGTCACCGCCTACCGCCGCCATGTCGACGCCGAGGTGGTGAAATTCTTCCAGACTGCCGGAGCCGACAAGCTCGAGGCGCTGGTGCCGCTGGTCGAGGTCGGCCTCAATCACGAGCAGCAGCATCAGGAGCTGATGTACACCGACATCCTGCATGCCTTCGCGCAGAACCCGATCCCGCCGGCCTACGATCCGGCGTGGCGCTTCCCGGCGGCGCATCACGGGCCTGAGGAATGGGTGACGCTCAACGAAGGCATCCACACCGTCGGCCACGCCGACGACAGCTTCCATTTCGACAATGAGAAGCCCGCGCATCGGGCTTTGGTCGGCCCGGTCAAGCTCGCGAAGCATCTCGTCACCAATGCCGACTGGCTCGCCTTTATGAAGGACGGCGGCTATTCCACGGCCACGCTGTGGCTGATGGATGGCTTTGGCACCGTGAGCAACGAGGGCTGGCAGGCACCCGGCCATTGGCGCGAGATCGACGGCGAATGGAAGATCATGACGCTCGGCGGCCTGCAGCCGATCGATCCGTCAGCGCCGGTTTGCCACGTCAGCTATTACGAGGCCGACGCCTTCGCCCGATGGGCCGGCAAGCACCTGCCGACCGAGATGGAATGGGAGGTCGCCGCGCGCGCCGGCCTGCTCAACGACGCCTACGGCATCGTCTGGCAATGGACCCGCAGCGCCTATTCGCCCTATCCGGGCTACCGCGCGATCGAAGGCGCGCTCGGTGAGTACAACGGCAAGTTCATGGTCAACCAGCTCGTGCTGCGCGGCTCGTCGCTGGCGACGCCCGCAGGTCACAGCCGTGTCACCTACCGCAACTTCTTCTATCCGCACCATCGCTGGCAATTCACGGGGTTACGCCTCGCCGACTATGCCTGATCAAGCACTGTCGACATCAATGGCGCGCCGGTAAGCGCGTTCGGGAGAGTATCATGAATGTGCATGCCGCCGCTTTGGCCAAAGCGTATCCGTTCGACGAAGCGACTTCGGCGTTCGCCGGCGACGTGATCGGCAATCTCGCCCGTCACCCGAAGCGGCTGTCGCCGAAATATTTCTACGACGCCACCGGCTCCGAGCTGTTCGAGCAGATCACGGTGCTGCCGGAATATTATCCGACGCGCACTGAGCTTGGCATCCTGCGCGACCGCGGCGACGAGATCGCCGCGATCATCCCTGACGGCGCGGCGCTGGTCGAGTTCGGCGCCGGCGCGACCACCAAGGTGCGCCTGCTGCTCGAGCATTGCGAATTCGCAGCCTATGTGCCGGTCGATATCTCGGGCGATTTCCTCAAAGCGCAGGCCGACGGGTTGCGGAAGGATTTCCCCGGTCTTGGCATCTATCCGGTCGCGGCCGATTTCACCACGCCGTTCACGCTGCCCGAGGCCGTCGCCGCGATGCCGAAGGTCGGCTTCTTCCCCGGCTCGACGCTGGGCAATTTCGAGCCGAGTGAGGCCTTGGCCTTCCTGCGCAGCGCACGCCAGATCCTCGGCCACGGCGCGCAGATGATCATCGGCGTCGACCTCGAGAAGGACGAGCGCGTGCTGTACGACGCCTATAACGACGCGGCCGGCGTCACCGCGCGGTTCAACCTCAATGTGCTGGTTCGCATCAACCGCGAGCTCGGCGGCAATTTCGACCTGTCGGGCTTCACGCACCGCTCGATCTACAACCGCGACCGCCATCGCATCGAGATGCACCTGATCAGCCGCAAGGCGCAGACCGTGCGCATCCTCGGCAAGACATTTGCGTTCCGTCCGGGCGAGAGCATTCATACCGAGAACAGCTACAAATACTCGCTCGAGCGTTTCACCGCGCTCGCCCGCAGCGGGGGCTGGACGGTGCGCGAGAGCTGGACCGACGCCAACACGATGTTCTCGGTGCACGCGCTGGTCGCGGACTAGCACCCAAATCAAGGGGACGGGGCAAATCATGGGCAGGCGTCCGCTGCAGATCGCGACGGCGTTGCTCGCCCTGGTCCCGATCCTGACCGGCATCATCACCATGCTCGGCGTCAGCGATCCGCTCTACGCCTCCTCGGGCGTTCCGGCGCTGCCGGTGCTCGACAGCAATCTGCGCTTCTTCGGCGGGGTCTGGTTCGGTCTCGGGCTCGCGCTGCTCTGGCTGGTGCCGCGCATCGAGAGCGAGGGCGTGCTGTTTCGGGTGGTCTGGGGCGGCATCTTCCTCGGCGGCATCGGCAGGCTGCTGTCGATGGTGATGGTCGGCTTGCCGCCGCTGCCCTTCGTGGGCTTCACCGCGCTCGAAGTGATCGGCGCACCGCTGTTCGTCTATTGGCAGCACCGCGTGGCTACGGCCGGCCGCAAGTAGCGGCGGCCGCTATTCCTCTTCCCCCGTCGACCGCAGCGAGATCGACTCCCACGCCGCGACCACGATCATGATCGCGGTGGTGACGATCGAGAGCACCAGCGGCGACATCTCGCGTGCGAAATAGGCCGTGATCGCCAGCGCGACGATGCCGACGCCGTGCGACAGCTGCAGGAAGTTGCGGATCACATATTTGAACAGGATGGTCCCGACCAGGAACAGCATGGGCCCGCCGATCGAGCTGACGATCGTGTTCAGGTCGGAATGGCCGGACGGGTGCTTCAGCACCAGTTCGTCGGCGACCGCGGTGAGGATGATGCCGCCGACGATCGGCATGTGCAGATAGGTATAGGCGATCCGCGCCACGCGGCCGGATTCCTCGGACTTGGAGATCATGTCCGAGCCGGCCTCGGCGCCCTTGTGGAAATAGATCCACCACATCGCGATGCTGCCGACCAGCGCCGAGATGAACGCCGCCATGTTCTCCGGCGTCCAGGTCAGCTCGGCAAAGGTCGCGCCGTCGACCACGATGGCCTCGCCGAGCGCAATGATGATGAAGCCGGCGCAGCGTTCGGCCATGTGGCCGCCCTCGACCGACCACGCCTCGATCGAGGAGAAGCCGAGCCCCGGGGTCCAGAACCGCACGGCCGGCGCGATATATTCGATGGTCAGCGCCGCGATCCAGAGCCACATCCGCGTCTCGTGCTCGGCGAAGCCGCCGAGAATCCACAGCACGGCCGAGCAGGATAGCCAGGTCAGGATGCGGATGGCGTTGTAGCGCACCGCCGTCCGGCGCCGCGGCGTCGCCAGCAGCCAGAACGCGGTGCGGCCGACCTGCATTGCCGCATAGGTCCCGGCGAACCACAGCCCGCGGCCCTCGAAGGCGGTCGGTATGGAGGTCGACAGCAATAGCCCGCCCAGCATCAGCACGAACAGCAGCAGGCGGACCGGCGTCAGGTCGGGATTGAGCCAGTTGGTGACCCAGGTGGTGTAGACCCACACCCACCATACCGCGAGGAACAGCAGCGTGACCTGCACCGCCCCAAGCGGGGTGAAGTGGTGCAGCAGCGTGTGCGACAGCTGCGTGACGGCGAAGACGAAGACGAGGTCGAAGAACAGCTCGGCATTGGTGACGCGGCTGTGCTGGTTCGGCACGATGACACGAAACATCGCGCCGCGCGGATTGTCTGCCATCGCTCGAGGCCCCCGCCCGCTGGCCGCCGGGGCCCTAGCCTTCCGGCACGCCGGTTTGCAGGGCCAGCGCGTGCAGCACGCCGCCCATCTGGCCCCTCAGCGACTGGTAGACGATCTGGTGCTGCTGGACGCGGGACTTGCCGCGGAAGGACTCGGAAATAACAGTGGCCGCGTAGTGGTCGCCGTCGCCGGCCAGATCGCGGATCGTCACCTCGGCATCGGGAATCGCTGCCTTGATCATCGATTCGATATCACGGGCGTCCATCGGCATCCCAGTCCACCTCCGTCAGGTCGTTCGAATCAGGCCGCTCGGCCAGATAAACCTAAGGATAAAACCTAGCCCTTGGGGTCTTCTAGGTCATCCCGGGCACACTATATTCCCATTCCCAGCGATTTAAACCTGCATCAATCGGTCACAAGCCATCACGCCAAAATGACCAGAAGAGGCGCAGAATCATGAAGCTCCCCGGCCCCGACCATCCGATCACCATCACGCCCAATGCCAAGCGCGTCCGCGTCACCGCCGACGGCGTCGTGATCGCCGAGACCACCCATGCGCTGACCTTGAAGGAAGCGAGCTATCCGGCCGTGCAATACGTCCCCCGGCAGGACGCCAACATGGAGCTGTTGACCCGCACCGAGCGGACCACGCATTGCCCGTACAAGGGGGACGCGAGCTACTTCAGCATCAAGGCCAACGGCAAGACGCTGGACAACGCGATCTGGACCTATGAGGAGCCCTTCCCGGCCATGACCGAGATCGCCGGCCACCTCGCCTTCTATCCGGACAAGGTGAAGATCGAGGAGGTCGCCTAGGGGAATCGTCGCCTGCCGCAAGCGCCGGGTCTCGCCCGGCCTTTCGTCGCGCGCTGACCCAGCCTGCAAAACGGCAATGCCCGGGCGAGGCCCGGGCATGACGTCGGGAGCGCTCGGCCCCGATCCCAGCTATACCCGGAATATCGTGAGCCCGAGGATCAGGAGCACCAGGAAGATCACGACGAACACGTAGAACAGAAAGCGCGCGATGTCGGCGGAGGCGGCGGAAATGCCGGTGAAGCCGAGCAAGCCCGCGATGATCGACACGACAAGGAAGATCAGCGCCCATTTCAAAATTGTCATTGTTCACCCCGGATAACCGCGCGCGTCCCCAGTTCGGACGAGAACGCCCGCACCCGACCGCAGTTCCAAAAACGAAACAGATTCGCCGAGATGACCGACCTCGATACTCCCCGATCCGGCCGATTGGGCCTTGCTGAATCGGGTTCCCGATTGCAACATCAGAGTGCAGACCCGGCTGGTGGCACCATGAAATCGATTGCTCACGCGGCTCCGGCCGTCGACATCCAGGCAGCACCGAAGCTCCACAAGCGCAACGTCGCGCTGGACCGCGCGCGTACCTTCCTGACCCTGGTCGTGCTGCTGCACCACGCGGTGATCCCCTACACCTATTTCGGGCACACCGACCCGACATCGTGGATCGGCTTCGACTGCGTGGTGCTCGCCACCGACAGCTTCTTCATGGCGATGTTCTTTTTCCTGTCGGGGCTGTTCGTCTGGCCGGGGCTCGGCAACAAGCCATGGCTGATCTTCCTGCGCGACCGGCTGCTGCGGCTCGGCCTGCCGTTCGTGGTCTGCGCGGTCAGCGTGATTCCGCTCGCCTATTACGCGATCGCGCTGCGTCAGACGCCGGGGCTGAGCTTCTCCGAATTCTGGTGGAAAACCATGACGGTCGGACCATGGCCGAGCGGTCCGATCTGGTTCGTCTATGTCTTGATGGCCTTCGACCTGACGGCGAGCATTCTGTACCGGGTGTCGTCGCGTCTGCTCGATCCGATCAACCGTCTGTCGATCAAGGGATTTCAACGTCCCTCGAAGTTCTGGCTGTTCCTCGTCATCGTCAGTGCCGCAGCCTACCTGCCGATGCTGATTCATTACGGCCAGAACTACTGGTTCGAGTTCGGACCGTTTTCGGTGCAGGCGAGCCGCGTGCTGCTGTATGCGTCCTACTTCTTCATCGGCGCGGGAATCGGGGCGGCGAACCTCGAGGGTGGCGTGCTCAGCGCGCACGGACGGCTGACCGAGCGGCGCTGGTTCTGGACCGGCATCACGCTGATCCCCTACTGTTTGATGTGGGTGATGATCTACATCAAGCGTATGATCATCGGTAACCCCGATCCGCTGCCCGGCTGGTATCTCGGGATCTACGGCAGCTTCTACGTGCTGTTCAGCGCCTCGATCCTGTTCGCGATCCTGGCCTACTTCCTGCAATCGAAATCGTCGGGCCCGACGCTGCTCGACCGCATGCAGGGCGACGCCTACGGCATGTTCCTGGTGCACTATCCGATCGTTCTGTGGCTGCAATACTGGCTGTTCGATATGGAGCTGCCGGCGTTCGCCAAGGCCGCGATCGCGTTCTTCGCCACCGTGGCGCTGAGCTGGGCGGTCACGGCCGTGCTGCGCAAGATTCCCGGCTCGAGATACGTGCTCTAATCACGCCGCGATCTCGCCCCTCGCCGTCACGCTTTCCAGCCGCGGGGCGGCCGCCGCGCGATGGTCGCGGGCGATCAGGATGTAGAAGGTCGGCAGCACGAACAGCGTGAACAGCGTGCCGATCAGCATGCCCATCACCACCACGATGCCGATGGCGAAGCGGCTCGCCGCGCCGGCGCCGTCGGCATAGAGCAGCGGCGCGAGGCCCGCGACCATCGCGGCTGTCGTCATCAGCACCGGCCGCATCCGCACCGCGGCCGCCTTCTGGATCGCAGCGACCCGGTCGAGCCCTTCATGATGCTGGATCTCGTTGGCGAAGCTCACCATCAGGATGCCGTGCTTGGAGATCAGCCCGATCAGGGTGACGAGGCCGATCTGGGTATAGATGTTCAGCGTGGTGAAGCCGAAATACAGCGGCAGCAGCGCGCCGCAGACCGCGAGCGGCACCGTCACCATGATCACCAGCGGATCGCGGAAGCTTTCGAACTGCGCCGCCAGCACCAGGAAGATCACGATCAGCGCCATGCCGAAGGTCACAATCAGGCGATTGCCCTCCTGGACATATTGCCGGCTGTCCGACAGCCAGTCGACCGTCATGCCCGGCGACAGCTTCTGCGCCTGCATGAACGACACCGCCTGCCCCATGGTCACGCCGGGCTTGAGCACCGCCGAGATCGTCGCCGCGTTCATCTGGTTGAACTGCGGCAGCCGGTTCGGCTCCGGCTTGACGTTGACCTTGATCACCGTCGACAGCGGGAACATCTGCCCCGAGCTCGAGCGTACGTTGAAGTTTCCGAGCCCTTCCGGCGTGACCCGGTCAGCCTGGCGCACCTGCGGGATCACCTCGTAGGAGCGTTCGAAGAAATTGAAGCGGTTGACATAGTTCTCGCCGACCAGCACCGCGAGCGTATCGGCGATGGTCTGCATGCTGACCCCGGCCTCGGCCGCCTTGGCGTGATCGATGGTGATCCGCGCCGTCGGGCTGTCGAAGGCGAGATCGCTGTCGACGAAGGCGAACAGCCCGCTCTTCCATGCGGCCTGCTTCAGCGTCTCGACCTCCTGATAGATGGTGGCGAAATCGCCGGCCGAGCGCACCACCATCTGGAACGGCAGGCCGCCGGTCGCCGCCGGCAGCGCCGCCGGCTGGAACGGCGTCACGCTGGCGCCGAGCACGCCGTAGGACATGCCGTAGAGCTGGTTCTGGATGTCGTTGGCCGAGCGATTGCGCTTGTCCCAATCGGTCAGGGTGATGCCGCCGAAGGCATGGTTCTGCCCGTCGGTGCCGTTGATAAACCAACTCGCGTGGTATTCGGGAAACGAGCGAAACAGCCGCTCGATCTGGTCGGAAGAGCGCGTGGTGTAATCCACGCTGGCATATTGCGGCGCGCGGAGCACGGTGAACACATAGCCCTGGTCCTCGGAGGGCGCGAGCTCGCGCTGGCTGCCGAGGAACAGCACCACGATCGCCGCCAGCACGCTGAATGCCACCAGCAGCACTGCGGCGCGCATCTTGAGCGTCGCGGCCAGCAGCCGGCCGTAGCCGCGCGACAGCCTTGAGAACTGATGCTCGACGAAACGGGCAAACCGGCCGTGCGAGGTCGCTTCGCCGAGCAGCTGCGCGCTCATCATCGGCGACAACGTCAGGGCGATGACGCCCGAGACCACCACCGAGCCCGCCAGCGTGAAGGCGAATTCGCGGAACAGGCTGCCGGTCAGGCCACCCATCAGTCCGATCGGCGCATAGACCGCGGCGAGCGTGATCGTCATCGCGATCACGGGGCCGATGATCTCGCGCGCGCCGATCAGGGCCGCGTCGCCGGGGCTCCGCCCTTCCTCGATGTGGCGATGGATGTTTTCCACCACCACGATGGCGTCGTCGACCACGAGCCCGATCGCCAGCACCATCGCGAGCAGGGTCAGCAGATTGATCGAGAAGCCGAGCGCCAGCATCATCGCGGCGGTGCCGACCAGCGACAGCGGCACGGTGACCACGGGGATCAGCACGGAGCGGAACGAGCCCAGGAACAGCAGGATCACCACCACCACGATCGCGATCGCCTCGGCCAGCGAATGCTGCACCTCCGATATCGAGGCCTTGACGAAGTGCACGATGTTGAAGACGTCGGCGACCTTCAAACCGGGCGGTGCCACGCGGTTGAGGTCCTCGATCACCTTGGCGGTGGCGGCGACGATCTCCAAGGGGTTGCCGTCGGGCGTCGGCTGCACCGCGATATAGACCGTGGGCCTGCCGCTGTCGCGCGCATTGGAATCGTAGTTCTCGCCGCCGATCTCGAGCGTCGCGACGTCGCCGAGCCGCACCAGGCCCCCGCCGCCGGCGCTGGTCTTGATCACCATCTTGCGGAAATCGTCGAGATTGCGCAGATCGGTCGCCGCGGTGATGTTGGTGACGGTCATCTCGCCGCGCAGCCGCCCCGGCGCCGCCTGCACGTTGTTGGACCGCAGCGCGGCGGAGATATCAGCCGCGGTCAGCCCGCGCGCCGCGAGCTTGAACGGATCGATCCACACCCGCATCGCCAGCGACGATCCGCCCGAGGTGTCGGCCGACGCGACGCCGGGCACCGAGGTGAGCAGCGGCTGCGCCACGCGGGTCGCGAAGTCGGTGATCTGCGCCGGCGTCAGCGAGGCGCTGGTGAAGGCGATGTACTGTACCGCGGACGCGCCGTCGGTGATCTTGGTGATGACAGGGTCGAACACGCCGGCCGGCATCCGGTACTTGACCTGCTGTACCTTGGCGAGCACCTCGGTCATGGCGCGGTCGGCATTGGCGTTGAGCACCAGCTTGGCCTTGATCTGGCTGAGGCCGAGCGTCGAGTTCGAGGTCATGTACTCGATGCCGTTGGCGGTTGCGATCGATTGCGCGATGACAGACGTCACGAAGCCCTGCATGACGTCCTGGGTCGCGCCGGGAAACGACACGTCGACCTGGATCGTCGCGCTCTCCATGCTGGGATATTGCCGCACCGGCAGCGAGACCATCGCCGCGGTGCCGATCAACAGGATCAGCAGGCTGACGACCGTGGCCAGAATCGGCCGGCGGATGAAGATGTCGGTGAAATGCATGATGATTCCTCGGGCGCTGCTCGCGAAGCTAGCGTCCCTTCTCCGGCGTCTCCGCCATGGTCGTCTGGACGGCCGCGCCGGGCATGACGCGGAGCTGGCCCGCGGTGACGATGTGATCGCCGGGCGAAAGCCCCTGCTCCACCACGACACGCTCGCCGATCCGTTGCCCGGTCTTCACGGCGACGCCGACCGCCTTGTTGTCGCGCACGACCAGCACGCTCTCGCCGGATGCGCTGGTCTGGATCGCGGTGACCGGCACCACGATGGCGTCCGGCTGCGGCGGCAGCACGACGTTCACCATCACGAAGAGGCCCGGCCGCAGCAGCCGGTCGGGATTGGAAAACAGGGCTTGCACGAGGACATTGCGGGTGTCCTCGGCGACCTGCGGCTCGATGGCGTTGATCTTTGCCTCGAACACCCGATCGGGGAAAGCGTCGGTACGGATCGTCACCGCGCCTCCCACCTTCAGATTTGACAGGCGCTGCTGCGGAACGGTGAAATTGGCATAGAGCTGCTCGAGCGCGGTCAGCGTCGCGAGCGCATCGCCGGCATTGACATATTGGCCGAGATTGACCTTGCGCAGACCGATCTGGCCCGCGAACGGCGCGCGGATCGTCATCTGCGCGATTTGCGCGTCGAGCTGGTCGAGCGAGGCGTCGGCCTGCTTCAGATCTTCCTGCCGCTGCTGCAGCGTTTCCTGAGTCACGAAGCCGGACGGCGCGAGGCCCTGCGAACGCTTCTCCTGCAGCTGCGCAAAGCGTCCCTTGGAGACCGCGACCGCGCGCGCGGCGCGCAGCGGCGCGTCATAGAGCTGCACCAGCGGCGCGCCCTCGGCGACATCGGTGCCGGCATCGAGATTGATCGCGGTGACGCGGCCGGCAACCTCCGGCGCCAGAATCACCTGCCGCACCGCCTGCAGCGAGCCGATCGCCTCGATCGACCGCGGCAAGGTTTCGGTCCGCACCACCATCGCCGCCACCGGCGTCGGCGGCGCTTCGGCGGTGGCCTTGGCCGAGGCGCTGGATCCGCCTGCGCGCCAGGCAAACAAGCCGGCCGCGGCACAGACGAGCAACAGAACGGTGATGCCGAACGGCTTGGCACGAAGCCCGAGCCAGCGGCGCGACGACAATGATGCGGACGGCATATCGCTTCCAAGAACGAACCCCGGCGTGTCGGCCGGAAGCTTGCCCCTGCAAGCCCGCAACTGGTATAGAACCTCAAGTATGGTTGAGGTCAAGGCTGGCAGCTTGCAAGACTTCTAACGCAAGATTTCCAATGCAGGACCTCTGATTCGGGATTGCTTGGTCAATGACGCTTGCGCAGGAGCTTTCAGTCGGCGAAGTGGCGCGGCGCAGCGGGCTTGCCGTCTCCACCCTTCACTTCTACGAGAGCAAGGGGCTGATCGCGAGCCGGCGCACCGGCGGCAACCAGCGCCGCTACATGCGCGGCGTGCTGCGGCGGATCGCGGTGATCAGGATCGCGCAGCGCGCCGGAATCCCGCTGGAAGAGATCAGGCAGACCTTCGCCGCGATACCGCTCGATCGCGCGCCGACCGTGCGCGAATGGGAGCGCGCGATGCGGGCTTGGACCGAGACGCTGGAGCAGCGCATCAGCGATCTCACCGACCTCCGCGACAAGCTGTTCAACTGTATCGGCTGCGGCTGCCTGTCGGTGACCGATTGCCCGCTGCGCAATTGCGACGACAAGCTCGGCGCCCAGGGGCCGGGCCCGCGCATCCTGATCACCGCGGCCGAACGCCGGGCGCGGCGCAAGCTGCGGGGCTGACGGCGTTTTTCGCGGCCGACAAGTTGCGCACAACCTGCCTTTGGTCACATCCCGCCAGGTGATTCTCAGGTATGCTGGCCGGACTGCTTGACCTAGGGAGTCCTGAGATGAACGACCCACAAGTTGGATGGATCGCCGCCATCATCGTCGGCGGACTGGCGGGCTGGCTCGCCGAGATGTTCATGAAGTCCGGAACCGGCATCTTCATGAATATCATCCTCGGCATTGTCGGCGCCGCGCTGGCGAACTGGCTGTTGGGTCTGCTCGGCGTGTCGCTCGGCGGAGGCTGGCTCAGCTATCTCGTCGCCGGCTTCATCGGCGCCTGCATCATCATCTTTGCCTGGCGCGCGGTCCGCGGCGCGACTTAGCGCGTGGTGAGATAGGTTGAATGGCGACGGCGCTGCGCTCCCCGCACGCGGGGCGAGGTGCAGTGGAGCCCGCTCCCAATTCGGCTTCAACAAAAGAAATAGCGCGATGATGGGTTCATCGCGCCATTGAGATCTTTGCTATGCGCCGCGGCGCCCGATTCGCTCGAATCAGGCGGCAGCGCCGCGCATGTAGTTCGGCAACCAGTGCTCGAAGGCGCGCGACAGGCTCTCGATCGATACCGGCGCCTCGCCGGCGACGGCGATCGCATCTCCGCCGGTGGTACCGATGCGCGCGCAGGGCACCCCGGCACCCTTCATCTTGGCCAGCACGAGGCCTGCGTCGGCGGCCGGCACGGTGACGATGTAGCGGGCCTGATCCTCGCCGTACCAATAGGCATGCGGCACGATCGAGGACGGCGCGGCCAGGAGCTGCGCGCCGATGCCGCTTGCAATCGCCATTTCGGCGAGCGCGATCAAAAGACCGCCGTCGGAGACGTCGTGCACCGCGGTCGCGGTGCCGGCGTGAATCATGCCGCGCACCACGTCGCCATTGCGCTTCTCGGCAGCGAGATCGACCGGCGGCGGAGCACCCTCCTCGCGGCCGCAGACGTCGCGCAGATAGACCGACTGGCCGAGCCAGCCCTGGGTGTCGCCAACCAAGAGGATCGCCTCGCCGGCCGCCTTGAATGCCAGGGTCGCGGACTTGGTGAAGTCGTCGAGCAGGCCGACGCCGCCGATCGAGGGCGTCGGCAGGATGCCGCGGCCGTTGGTCTCGTTGTAGAGCGAGACGTTGCCGGACACGACCGGGAAATCCAGCGTGCGGCAGGCCTCCGAAATGCCCTTCAGGCAGCCGACGAACTGGCCCATGATCTCGGGCCGTTCAGGATTGCCGAAGTTGAGATTGTCGGTGATCGCGAGCGGCCGGCCGCCGACCGCCGTGATGTTGCGCCAGGCTTCGGCGACCGCCTGCTTGCCGCCCTCGAACGGATCGGCCTCGCAATAACGCGGCGTGACGTCGACGGTCAGCGCAAGGCCCTTCGGCCCGTCCTCGACGCGAACCACCGCGGCATCGCCGCCGGGGCGCTGCATGGTATTGCCGAGGATGACGTGGTCGTACTGCTCCCACACCCAGCGCTTCGAGCACAGCTCGGGCGTGCCGATCAGCTTTTCCAGCGCGTCCGCGATGCCGACCGGCGGCTTGACGTCCTGCCCTCGGATCACCGGCAGCGCATTCGAGGCGACGTGCGGACGGTCATAGACCGGCGCCTCGTCGCCGAGCTCCTTGATCGGCAGGTCGGCCATCACGTCGCCACCATGCTTGACGACGAAACGCTTGGTCGGCGTGGTGTAGCCGACGATGGCGAAATCGAGCCCCCATTTGCGGAAGATCGCCTCGGCCTCTTGCTCCTTCTCAGGCTTGAGCACCATGAGCATGCGCTCCTGGCTCTCCGAGAGCATCATCTCGTAGGCGCTCATGCCGGTCTCGCGGGTCGGCACCGCGCTGAGGTCGAGCTCGACACCGAGATCGCCCTTGGCGCCCATCTCGACCGCCGAGCAGGTCAGGCCCGCCGCGCCCATGTCCTGGATCGCGATCACGCAACCTTTTTCCATGATCTCGAGGCAGGCTTCCAGCAAGAGCTTCTCGGCGAAGGGATCGCCGACCTGCACGGTCGGGCGCTTCTCCTCGGAGGCGTCGTCGAATTCGGCCGAGGCCATCGAGGCGCCATGAATGCCGTCGCGGCCGGTCTTGGAGCCGAGATAGACGATCGGCATGTTCACGCCGGAGGCCGCCGCGTAGAAGATCTTGTCGGCGTCGGCGAGGCCGACCGCCATCGCGTTGACCAGGATGTTGCCGTCGTAGCGGGTGTGGAAACGAACCTGGCCGCCGACCGTCGGCACGCCGAAGGAATTGCCGTAGCCGCCGACACCCGCGACCACGCCGGACACCAGATGCCGGGTCTTGGGGTGCTCGGGCGCACCGAAGCTCAGCGCGTTCAGGCAGGCGATCGGGCGCGCGCCCATGGTGAAGACGTCGCGCAGGATGCCGCCGACGCCGGTGGTCGCGCCCTGGTAGGGCTCGATGTAGCTCGGGTGGTTGTGGCTCTCCATCTTGAAGACCACGGCCTGCCCGTCGCCGATGTCGATCACGCCGGCATTCTCGCCGGGGCCCTGGATCACCCAGGGAGCCTTGGTCGGCAGCCCGCGCAGATGGATGCGCGACGACTTGTACGAGCAATGCTCGTTCCACATCGCCGAGAAGATGCCGAGCTCGGTGAAGGTCGGAACTCGCCCGATCAGCTTCAGGATGCGCTCGTACTCGTCCGGCTTCAGCCCGTGGGCGGCGACGAGTTCGGGGGTGATTTGGGGCTCGTTCTTGGCGTCGTTCTTGGGCACGTTCATGGGACCCTTAATAGGTAGATAGAACGGGGGCGAAAAGGCCTTTTAGGGCCCATTTCCGGCCTGTCCAGAGCTTTGCGGCAGCTGGCCGCGCCCCGGGATTTGGTCCCGGGATTTGCACAATGGGGATGGATCGGATTTAAGGACCCGAACCCGATAATTGAAGGCCATATTTCGTGAACGAGCTCGCCAAAACCGCATTCAACCGCCGCCCCGACCTGCACGTCGAAACCGAGGGCGAATTCGCCGGCTGGCGAACCTGGACCCGGGACAATTTCGAGACCCATACCGGCCCGTTTTACCACCGCATGGACGAGAACGGCCGCATCACCTGCGCGTTCCGGGTCGGCAAGAAGCACCTCAACGGCTCCGGCAACGTCCATGGCGGCTGCTTCATGACCTTCGCCGATTACTGCCTGTTCGCGCTCGCCGGCTCGGTGCTCCAGGGCCCCGGCGTCACGGTCTCGTTCGCCTCGGAATTCCTCGACGCCGCCCGCGAGGGCGACCTGATCGAGTGCACCGGCGAGGTCACCCGCGCCGGCATGTCGCTGATCTTCGTGCGGGGCATGCTGACATCGGCGGAGCGGCCGCTGTTCACCTTCTCCGGCACCATCAAGCGGGTGAAGCGCAGGGCGCCGGCGGAGGCAACGGCGTAAAGTTCGTGGCGGCTGTGGGCACACGCCGTCATCCAGCCGTTACATCGGCACGAATTTGAATCGAAAGCGCGGCCCTAAAGCGTGATGGCATTAAGTTCGATAGCCTGAATTTTTGAGGTAGTTGGCACATTCCTCGGAGGTGAAGGCGTCGA
>NZ_JAQOSR010000120.1:0-28732 GCF_046718885.1 Bradyrhizobium sp. UFLA01-814
CATCAATCGACTTGACCAACCGCCAACCTGTCAGTGATGTGTCCGAACAGGTGTCAGCCATGTCTCCGGACTAAACATCAAGCCGGGCGATGACACCGTGAGTTGGCCAAGCGATCGTGTCTAACGCCGAGCCTTACGCGACGCGCTCGCGCAGCCCCTTGGCAACTTCCTTCTGCGCGTCGAACTCGCGGCGCAGGCGGGCCAGCTCCTCGGCGCTCAGCGCATCGGCGTTGCTGTAGTCGCGCTTCCAGGCAGCGTCCTCGCTCCAGCGCAGCGGCGACTGCACCGTGGTCTGCGGGCCGGGCGCGGACTCGAGCACGCGCAGCGCCAGCTCCAGCGTGAACGCCTGCGAGGCGACGTCCTGCGGCTTGCCGGCGGAATTGCCGAGCGGGAGGTCGGAGAACAGGAAGCGCGGCACCGCGGCGTGCTCGACGATATCCTTGGCGCAGCCTATCACGACCGTGGAGATGCCGTTGGCCTCGAGGTGCCGCGCCGTCAGGCTGACGGTCTGGTGGCAGACCGGGCAATTCGGCACCAGCACCGCGGCGTCGACATTGTCGTCACGGCAGCGTTTGAGGATTTCGGGCGCGTCGGTCTCAATGGTGACGCGATGGCTGCGGTTGGTCGGGGCGCCAAAGAAACGCGGGGCGACTTCGCCGATCGTGCCGGCCGCGGCGAGCCGCTTGAGCTGTGCCAGCGGGAACCAGGTGCCGCTGTCGGTCGCCGTGGTGTGGGTGCGGTCATAGGCGATGTGCGAAATCCGCAGATCGTGCTGCTCTGACGTGTCGCCGTCATAGACCGCATAGAACTTGGCCCCGCCATTGTATTTCGCGCCGGGACCCTGGTCGCCCCTGGCGGGATCGAACGGCGCTGCCGTCGTGATGATGGCGACGCGGGACTGGTTCAGCGGCTTCTTCAGGGGCTGGAACGGGGCGGAGGTGTAATGCGCCCAGTGGTAGGGGGTGGTGTAGCCGATCGCCGCGTAATAATCGCGGGTCCGCTTCATATAGCCGATCGGGGCGTCGTCGTCGGGGGCAAAGCCGAGTTGATCGTCGGATGCTGCGGCCATTTTGCGCTCCCTTTTGCGCGCCATCATTTCAGTCCATAGCTAGACCACGAGCTTGCGGTGTCAAGCCGCGCGCGCGCGGGAACAGATTTGCCATGCGAACAGGTCGTTGCGCCGCATTGGTCATGCTTGTGCTGCTGGTGCCGCCGGCCCGGGTCGGCGCGGAGGACGCACCCGCCGCAGCCCCGGTGCCGCCGGGCGCCGAGCAGCCGGCAGCGCCGCCCGCTGACCAGCCGGCTGAGAAGCCCGCGGCCGCGCCGGCGGAGCCGCCTGCGCCAGCGCCGGGAGAGCAGGCGGCACCGTCGGCCGAGAAACCTGCCGCGCCCCCGGCGGATACCCCCGCGACGCCTGCCGAGAAGCCCGCCGCAGCGACCGACAAGCCCGCGGACGATGCGCGCGAGAGCGACACCCGCGAGGCGATGTGCCTGATGATCGAGTCGGCGGCGCGGGCCAACGATCTGCCGCTCGAATTCTTCGCGCGCGTGATCTGGCAGGAGAGCCGCTTCCAGGCCGATGCGGTTGGTCCCATGACCCGCAACGGCCAGCGCGCGCAAGGCATCGCGCAGTTCATGCCGGGCACGGCGAATGAGCGCGGGCTGCTCGATCCGTTCAATCCGGTGCAGGCGCTGCCGAAGTCGGCCGAATTCCTCAGCGAGCTGCGCAACCAGTTCGGCAATCTCGGCCTCGCGGCCGCGGCCTACAATGCCGGCCCGCGCCGGATCCAGGACTGGCTCGCCGGCTCCGGCTACATGCCGCAGGAGACGCGCAACTACGTCTCGGCGATCACCGGCTCCAGCGTCGACGACTGGGCCGCCGCCGGGCGCAACGGCAAGATGCCGCAGCGCGCGCCGACCACGAGCTGCCGCGAGCTGATGGCGCTGCTGAAGCGCGCGCCTAACCCGTTCGTCGCAGGGCTCGAGCAGCACATCACGCTGTCGGCGGCCAAGGTCTGGGGCGTGCAGCTTGCCGCCGGCTTCAGCCGCGACAAGGCGCTGGCGATGTATGCCCGCGCCATCAAGCGCCTTGCCAACGTGATCGGCGATCAGGATCCGAGTTTGCTGAGCTCACGGCTTCGCACCCGCGGCAGCGCGACCTTCTACCAAGTGCGCATCGGCGCCGACACGCGCCCCGAAGCCGACGGCCTGTGCAGCCGTATCCGCAAGGCGGGCGGGGCGTGCTTTGTGCTGAAGAACAGGGCGTGATTGCGTAGCCCGGATGAAGCGAAGCGAAATCCGGGACGTTGGCGTCGGGCGCGATCCCCGGATTACGCTGCGCTCCATCCGGGCTACTGCATACCCGCCGTGCGCCGTCTCTTGCTTGACCCTGCGTTGTCCGCGCCCTAATCCGCCGCGATTGCAAAACCAGCCGGTTCCCCGTGGCGCTTCCTCCGCTCGATTCTCCGCAATGGCACACCTCGTTCCGCGCCTTCCTGTGGGGCGCACGGTCGATTGGCGCGACCGTGCTGACCCTGGTGCTGTTTGCGACCTATCTCGGCATCGGCGCGCTGGCGCATGATTCCGGCTTCTCGCTGGGCTGGACCCTGGCAAGCACGGCGTTTGTCTGGGCCGGTCCTGCGCAGATCATCGTGATCACGACGCTCGGCTCCGGCGCCACCGTGCTGCAATCGGCAATCGCGGTCACCGTCAGCGCGATCCGCCTGTTCCCGATGGTGGTCTCGGTGTTACCGATGATGCGCACCGAACAGACCAAGCGGCGGCATCTGATCCTGGTGGCGCATCTCACCGCCGTCACGCTGTGGGTCGAGTGCTTCCGCTTCCTGCCGCAGGTGCCGCGCAACCGGCGGATCGCCTTCATCCACGGGCTCGGCTGCGGGCTGGTCACGGTCTGCCTGATTGCGAACACGATCGGGTACATGCTCGCGGCCAACCTCACGCCGCTGTTCGCCGCCGGAATGCTGATGCTGACGCCGCTCGCCTTCCTGTTCTCCACGGCGCACAATTGCCGCGAGCTCGCCGATGTCATCGCGCTGGTGCTTGGCCTATTGCTGTTCCCGCTGGCGGCGATGCTGAACAGCGGCGTCGACATCCTGTTCAGCGGGGTCGTCGCGGGCACCATCGCCTATGCCGTGCACCGGGCGAGGGCAGGCATCGTCGGGGCGCGCGCATGAGTACCTTCATCGGCGAATGGCACGCGCTCGCAATCCTGTTCATCGCGGGCGTCATCCCCAACCAGATCTGGCGCATGCTCGGCCTGTGGTTCGGCGGCGGCATCGACGAGAATTCCGAGCTCCTGGTCTGGGTGAGGGCGGTCGCCACCGCGATCCTCGCCGGTATCATCGCGCAGATCGTGGTGCAGCCGCCGGGCGCGCTCGCCAGTGTGCCGGATTGGCTGCGTTATGGCGCCGTCGCCGCGGGCTTTGTCGTGTTCATGCTGGCGAGGAAATCGATCTTCGCCGGCGTGATCGCAGGCGAAGTCGTCATGATCGCAGGCAAATACTGGCTCGGCTGATTGCGGCGTCCGCATTATCCGCTACTCTCGCTCCCCAAGAACAAGACAACGGGGAAACGGCATGCAGCGGCGCGCATCATCGCTATTCATTGTTGCTCTGACGGCGTTGCTGGCGGCGACGCTGCCGGCGCGTGCCGCGGATTATCCGACGCGTCCGATCAAGCTCGTGGTGCCCTATGCCGCGGGCGGGCCGACCGACGTGCTCGGCCGCATCGTCGGCGAATATCTCGGGCGCGATCTCAAACAGGTGGTCGTGGTCGAGAACAAGGCCGGCGCGCAGGGCGCGATCGGCGCCGAGGCCGTGGCGCGCTCCGATCCCGACGGCTACACGCTGTTCGTGACAGCGGCCTCGATCTTCGTGCTCAATCCGCTGCTCTACAAGAAGCTGCCCTACGATCCGGTCAGGGATTTTCGCCTGCTGTCGGTGGTCACGGATGCGCCGATGATCATGGAGGTGCATCCCTCGGTGCCGGCCAGGACGATCGCGGAGTTCGTCGCCTACGCGAAGAAGAATCCCGGAAAACTCAATTTCGGATCGGCCGGCACCGGCGGCACGGTTCATCTCGCCGGCGAGATGTTCAAGCAGATGGCCGGCGTCGAGATGACCCACGTGCCCTACAAGGGCGCCGGGCCCGCACTGACCGACCTCTTGTCCGGCAACATCCAGCTGATGTTCGACACGCTCGGCACCGCGCTGCCGCCGGTCAAGTCAGGCATGCTGCGGCCGCTCGGCGTCAGCTCGACGGAGCGCATCCCCGATTTGCCCGATCTGCCGACGATCGCCGAGAACGGCTATCCCGATTATGCGGTCAGCGTCTGGTATGGTATCGCAGCGCCGTCGAAAGTGCCTGATGACGTCGCCGACAAGATCAAGGCGAGCCTCGACCGGGCCTTGAACGACGAAGCGTTCCGCGCTTCGCTGCTCAAGATCGGCTTCCCGCCGCTGCATGCGAAGAGCCAGGCCGAGATCGACAAGTTCGTGAATACCGATCGCGCGCGATGGGCGGGCGTGGTCAAGGCGCTGAACATATCGCTGGATTGACACATGGTACGTGAAATGGAACTGCGCCAGGGCGAGGTCGCCGTCGACATGCCGACGGCGCGCGATGCGGGGCTGGTCTTCATCGGCCGCATCCGTACGCCCTGGACCTCGCGGCTGGCGACGCCGCGGCAGGGGCGGCACGACGGCCCGGTGTGCCGGCTCGAGATTTTCGAGCCCTGGGTCGCCGCGATCAAGGGCGTCGATTTCTATTCAAATCTCGAGGTGCTGTACTGGCTGCACCAGTCGCGCCGCGACATCGTGCTGCAAAGCCCGAAGAACAACGGCAATACCCGCGGCACCTTCTCGCTGCGCTCGCCGGTGCGCCCCAACCCGATCGGCACCTCGATCGTCAAGCTGGTCGGTGTCGAGGGCAACGTCATCCTGGTGCGCGGCCTCGACTGCCTCGACGAGACGCCGCTGATCGACGTCAAGCCTGACCGCTGCGAGTTCACCCCGCTGGCTCCGCCGCAGGCGGGAGACTTCGAGACGGAGTAGGATTCTCCGCCGTCATTGCGAGGAGCGGAGCGACGAAGCAATCCAGCGCTCTGCGCATGCTGGACTATGGATTGCTTCGCTTCGCTCGCAATGACGAGGAAAGGCCGCTACTTCAACGCCGCGCTCAGCTTTGCCGCGCTTGCCTCCAGCACCTTGGCATCTTCCTTGTGGCTCGCAGGCGGCAGCAGCGCGACGCCGTCCTTGCGTGGCATGACGTGCATGTGCAGATGGAACACGACCTGGCCACCGGCGGGCTCGTTGAATTGCTGCACCGTGATGCCGTCGGCTTCGAACGCCTTCATCGCGGCGGCGGCGATCTTGTGCGAGGCGCGCGCGACGTGCGCGTAGTCGTCGGGCTTGATGTCGAGGATGTTGCGGGCAGGGGCCTTCGGAATGACGAGCGTATGCCCCGGCGAGCGCGGCATGATGTCGAGGAAGGCGAACACGTGCTCGTCTTCATAGACCTTGTAGCAGGGCAGCTCGCCGCGCAGGATCTTTGCGAAAATGTTGTTGCTGTCGTAGGCGGCGGGCATGGCGGCGGCTCCTCGATGATGCTGCTTTATTGCCTAGGTGGCGGCGGAGACGTCAAGCGTCGTCGTCGACCGTCTTGCGGAACGGGCCGGCCTCGGCGAGCTCACGGCCGACCTCGGCGACATAATCGCGCTCGCGCTTGAGGTAATCGGCGATCGCCCTGCGCAGTCCGGGATCGGCGATGAAATGCGCCGAATAGGTGGTCTGCGGCAGGTAGCCGCGCGCCAGCTTGTGCTCGCCCTGCGCGCCCGCCTCGACCACCTTGAGCCCGCGTTGAACCGCGAAGTCGATCGCCTGGTAGTAGCAGACCTCGAAGTGCAGGAACGGGTGGTGCTCGATCGCGCCCCAGTTGCGGCCGAACAGCGTGTCCGAGCCGATAAAATTGATGGCGCCCGCGATCCAGCGTCCGTTGCGCTTGGCCATCACCAGCAGCACGTCGCGGCTCATGGTCTCGCCGATCAGCGAGAAGAATTCTCGAGTCAGATACGGCCGGCCCCATTTGCGCGAGCCGGTCTCCATGTAGAACTCGAAGAACGCATCCCAGGCGTCCTCGGTGATGTCCGAGCCGGTCAGCCAGTGGATGGTGATCCCGGCGGCGACCGCCTCGCGGCGCTCGCGCTTGATGCCCTTGCGGTGGCGCGAGTTCAGCGAGCCGAGAAAGTCGTCGAAGGTCTTGTAGCCCTCATTGTGCCAGTGGAACTGCTGGTCGGTCCGCTGCAGGAAACCGTGGGCGCCGAGGAACCTGGCCTCGTCCTCGCGGGCGAACGTCACATGCACGGAGGAGGCCTCGGTGGCGTTGCAGAGTGCCCGCAGGCCGCGCGCCAGCGCCGAGCCGATCACCTCGCGGTCGACGCCGTCGCGGATCAACAGCCGCGGCCCGGTCGCGGGCGTGAAGGGGACGGACACCTGCAGCTTCGGGTAATAGCTGCCGCCGGCGCGGTGATAGGCCTCGGCCCAGCCGCGATCGAACACGTATTCGCCCTGCGAGTGCGATTTCAGATAGCAGGGCACGACGCCGACGATCCGGCCGTCGAGTTTGGCGATCAGATGCCGCGGGCCCCAGCCGGTCCGCGGGCAGGCCGAATTGGAGGCTTCGGCGGCGGCGAAAAAGGCGTGGGAAACGAACGGGTTATAGCTCGAACTTGCGGCGGTCTGGCAATCGTTTGCGGAACCGGGCGAGGCCAGCGTGTCGAGGTTATGGATGCTGTCCGCGTTCGCCTTGGGATTGGCGCAGGCGTCCCATTCGGCGGTCGGAATGCCGCCGATGTCAGCTACAGCCTCTAGGGTGATTTCAGAAGACGCCATCGAGAATGAAGACCGGTGCCTCGTTTGAGCATGATCTTTCCGGAACAGCTGGCTCCACTTCCGGATCATGCCCCGCATTCCGCCATCGCCGATGACGACCAACCTTCGCCAACATCGTGCGTCGCAGCGATGAGTTCAAGACTGCAGGGGGCATGTCTCGGACATGTCAGGTTCCCGGCACAAACCCCTCGAAAATCATCTGGTCGGCGTAGCGCGCCGCGCGTTCACGCTGTTCCACCGTCCGCACGGTCCAGGCCAGCAGCGGACAGCCGAACACGTTGCGAGCGATCCACGGCTCCGGCGCCGGCAGCTGGTTGACCCAATAGGCGACGAAATGCGGCTCGGTCGTAAAGCCGTGCCGCAGGTACAGCATGCTGTCGCGTTGCGCCGGCGTCAGCTTGTCCCAATGGCCGTCGTCATAGGTGCGCTGGGCGGTGATGCCGCGCGGCAGGTTCGGCATGATCTCGCGCAGCGCCAGCACCTGGTCCGGGTCGAACGACATGCCGACCACCGGGCCGGAATAGGACGCCAGCACCTCGGCCATCCGCCGCACCAGTCTGCGGTCGCCGTCGAAATGGCTCTTCACCTCGACCACCAGCGGCACGCGGCCGGCGACCAGCGCGCAGAGATCGCCGAGCGTCGTCATCTGCTCGGCGGTGTCCTTGAACTTGACGGCCTTCAGCTCGGCCGCCGTCTTGGTCGCCAACAGGCCCGAACCATCATTGAGGCGGCCGAGCGCATCGTCGTGATGCACCATGGCCTCGCCGTCGGCGGTGAGCTGGATATCGCACTCGATGGCGAAGTTGCCGGCGACCGCGGCGGTGGCCGCGGCCGGCATGTTCTCGATGATGCCGCGCGCGGCATCATGCAGGCCGCGATGGGCGACCGGCCGTTTCGTCAGCCAATCAGGAGCGCGCATCGATCAGGCGACTTCGAACACGCCTTCGACTTCGACCGCAGCGTCCGCGGGCAGCGAGGCGACGCCGACGGTGGTGCGGGCATGGCGGCCCTTGTCGCCGAATGCTTCGACCATCAGGTCGGAAGCGCCGTTCAGCACCTTTGGCCCGTCAAAGAAGTCGGGCGCCGAATTGATGAAGCCGCCGAGCCGCACCACGCGCACCACCTTGTCGAGGTCGCCGAGCGCGGCCTTGATCTGGGCCAGCAGGTTGATTGCGCAGCCGCGCGCGGCGGCGGCGCCCTGTTCGAGCGTGACGCCGGCGCCGAGCTTGCCCTTGGCGATCAGCTTGCCTTCGGCGTTGAAGCAGACCTGGCCGGACACGAACAGCAGGTTTCCGCTGCGGACGAAGGGGACATAGTTTGCGACCGGGGAGGTCGGCTCGGGAAGTGTGATGCCCTGTGACGCCAGTTTTTGTTCGACGGTACCCGCCATTTTTTGGTCCCCCAAATTGGATTGCACGAAGCCTGAAACGCGGTCAGGGCCAAGTTTGTTTCGATTGTTTCGCGCATCATGCCGCCGGTTGCAAGCGACGGTAAGGTGAGGACAACGCGGCTATGACGTGCCGCATCGCACGGAAAGCTGTCGAAAATGACGGCATTTTCGCTGCGTACATTGCCATTTTGTCAGACTTGCCCCAGTTGCGGCGCAATACCACCGTCACTATTGTGGCGAATCCCTGCCTCCTTGAGGAAACCACATGACCCTGCCGTTCCGGACTCCGTCGCGTGCCCTGGTGTTTGCGATCGCCGTTGCCGCAGGATCCGGCCTGGTTCAGGGGTCCGCGGTCGCTGCGGCAAGCGGGCCGTTCCTCGCGCATCAGGCGCTCTACGACCTCAGCCTGGTGAAGTCGCGCGGCTCCAACTCGGTCAGCGATGCGCGCGGGCGCATCCTCTACAATTTCTCCGGCAACTCCTGCGAAGGCTATACCTCCGAATTCCGCCAGGTGTCCGAGCTCGACAGCGGCGAGGGCAAGGTGACGCTGTCCGATCTTCGCTCCACGTCCTGGGAGGACGCGTCGGGCAAAAGCTACCGCTTCAAGATCGACACACGGATGAACGACAGCGAATCGTCGCCGGTCGACGGTATCGCCGAGCGGGTCGGCGATCATATCACCGTGAAGCTGACCCAGCCGGTGAAGAAGACGTTCAATATCGACGGCAAGATCGTGTTCCCGACCGAGCAGATCCAGCACATCATCGCTGCCGCCCGCGACGGCAAATCGGTGCTCGAGCAGACCGTCTATGACGGCTCCGACAACGGCGAGAAGATCTACAACACGCTGACCGTGATCGGGCGGCCGATCGCGGGCGACCGCGCGCCGTCGTCGCCCGATCCGTCGACGGCGAGCAATGCGATGAAGGCCATGACGCGCTGGCCGGTGACGGTGAGCTATTACGACAGCGACGCGCGCGCGAAGGACGGCGAGCAGACGCCGGTCTACGCGATGTCGTTCGAACTCTACGAGAACGGCGTCTCTCGCGCGCTGGTACTGGATTACAACGATTTCGTGATCTCGGGCGCGCTGGACAAGTTCGACGTCAGGGATTCCAAGCCCTGCAAGTGAGGGGCTGATCCTCTCGGCATACACAGCCGTCGTCCCGGGCAAGCGGAGCGCGACCCGGGACCCATAACCACAGGGTTAAGTTGTTGAAGGGGCTGTGGCCCCAGCGTCGCACAACAATCACCTTCGGTGGTTATGGATCCCGGCTTTCGCCGGGACGACAGCAGAGCGAGACTATGGCCCCCCGCGAGACCGCTCTGGCCGGAACCGGCCGACGCGGGTACGCTTCCCTAAACACGCGTGTCAGGGAGGCACATCATGAGCAAGCTCGACCATCTTCGCCCCAGCGGCCTGCATCACAATCCGGCTTACTCCCACGTCGTCGTCGCCTCCGGCGCGCGCACGATCTACATTTCGGGACAGGTCTCCGTCGACGAGGAGGGCCGCGTGGTCGGTGCCGGCGATCTCGCCGCGCAGACGACGCAGGTGATGCAGAACCTCGGCATGGCGCTGAAGGCCGCCGGGGCCAGCTATTCCAATATCGTCAAGATCACGACCTTCGTCGTCGGCTACAAGCCAGAGCTCCGTCCCATCATCGGCAAGGCACGCTCGGCGTTCTTTGAGGGCATGGAGCCGCCGGCCTCTACGCTGGTCGGCGTCACCGCGCTCGCGGCGCCGGAATGGCTGATCGAGATCGAGGCGGTGGCGGTCGCCGATTGAAGGGGGGCATCGTGACGCTGAGTACCGTCACCCTGAGGAGCGCGCATCGCGCGTCTCGAAGGGCGACGGCCCGAGTCTTTCCAGTCATCCTTCGAGGCTCGCTCCGCTCGCGCCTCCAGCGATAAAGGCGAAGCCTTTGCGCGGGGATGACGTCAACGATGAATTACTCCTCCGCGTTTTTCTGCGGCCCCTCATAGGCAATGCCCCTGATCACGGCGGCATTGCCGAACTTCTTGCGCAGATTGTCCATCGCGCGTTCGGCGTGCGCCGAGCGGCGGTCGAGCATGTCGGAATCATTGGCCTGTGCGCCCGGGCGCAGCGCGCTGACGCCGGTGCCCATCAGGCGGAAGGCGGTGCCGTCGATCTCCTTCGCGAGCATCTCGCGCGACACCGCAAAGATCTTGGCGGCAAGCTGGGTCGGGGTCTGGATCGATTGCGAGCGGGTGCGCTGGCGGAAGTCCGCGGTCTTCAGCTTCAGCGTGATGGTGCAGCCCGAGAGCTCGCTGGTCTTCAGCCGCGCCGAGACTTTCTCGGACAGTTTCCAGAGCAGTTTCTCCAGCGTTGCGAAGTCGCGGATATCGGTCTCGAACGTGGTCTCGCTCGAAATCGTCTTGGCGCCGCGATCGGCCACCACGCTCCGGTCGTCGATGCCGCGCGCCAGCCGCCACAGCCGGCGGCCTTCGCTCGCGAACTGCTTCATCAATTCGTTTTCGTCGGCGCGCTGCAGGTCGGCGATGATGCGGAAGCCGCGCTGCACCAGCTTCTCCTGGGTCGCAGGGCCAACGCCGTAGATGAACCCGACCGGCTTGCTCGCCAGCATCTCGCGCGCCTCGTCCTGGTCGAGCGCAGCGAAGCCCCTCGGCTTGTCGAGATCTGAGGCGATCTTGGCGAGGAATTTGTTGCAGGACAGCCCGACCGACACCGTGATGCCGATGTCGCGCTCGACATCGCGGGCGAATTTGGCGAGCACCTTGGCCGGGATCATGCCGTGGACGCGCTGCGTGCCGGCGAGATCGAGGAAGGCTTCGTCGATCGACAGCGGCTCGACCAGCGGCGTCAGCGCCTGCATTGCCTGCCGCACCTCGCGCCCGACCCGGACATACTTCGCCATGTCCGGCGGGATCACGGTCGCGTCCGGGCACAGTTCCAGCGCCTTGAACATCGGCATCGCCGAGCGGACGCCGTAGGTGCGGGCGATGTAACAGGCGGCGGACACCACGCCGCGCTTGCCGCCGCCGATGATGACCGGGCGATCGGCGATCTCAGGATTGTCGCGCTTCTCGACGGTGGCATAGAACGCGTCGCAGTCGATATGCGCCAGCGCCAGCGCCGGCAGGGCGCGATGACGCACCAGCCGCGGCGAGCCGCAATGGCTGCACCGCTTCACCTTGATATCGAGATCGCCGAGGCAGTCTCGGCAGAAACTGAGGGGGCCGTCGGACGCTGCCGCTGCCGTCGTCACGGCACGTCGCGCTCCCATTTCGGGTCGCCCAGCGCCTGATGGGCGGCAGCGATGTTGGTCGGGTGCAGTTCCGAGGCCTTGGCAAACGCCGTCACGGTGGCGTCGTCGCGCATCACGAAATCGAGCACGCTCGCAAGAAATTGAGGATCGGACGCGGCGTTCCGCAGCGTCTCTGGACCGATTCCAGTTTCGGCCAGGAACAGGCCCAGCCGCTCGGGATCGCCGGCAATAAAGCCGAGCGCCTGAATCGCAACGATTTCAGCAACTTCCCGGGGGTTGTGAACAGGCTTTTTCAACGCGCCGGTTTGCCTTTCCGTTAACTTATGGTCTCTATTGAGAGGCCCATCATGCCCGAGTCTTCCGCATGTGTTCAAGCAACGGAAACCACGCTGCGGAAGTTGGACTTCGGGTTAACGGGTTAGAGCGATTCTGGCGCTAGTTTGAATTCACATTTTCGACGCGCCCCGAGCGCGGTGCGTGAGGTACCGCAGCCGGGCCCGTCTCCTGGGTTTGGGAGGGACGGGATGGCCAAAACCGTCCTGATCGTGGAGGACAATGAGCTCAACATGAAGCTCT
This sequence comes from Bradyrhizobium sp. UFLA01-814, assembly GCF_046718885.1. Lineage (NCBI taxonomy): Bacteria > Pseudomonadati > Pseudomonadota > Alphaproteobacteria > Hyphomicrobiales > Nitrobacteraceae > Bradyrhizobium > Bradyrhizobium sp. UFLA01-814. Next base: position 12,126 of record NZ_JAQOSR010000120.1, read on the forward strand.
TTCGCGATCTGTTGGAAGCGCACGGCTATCAGACTTCGGGCACCAGCAATGGCTTCGAAGCGCTTGACCTCGTCCGCAAGCTGCGCCCCGACTTGATCCTGATGGACATCCAGCTACCCCAGGTTTCAGGTCTCGAGGTCACGCGCTGGATCAAGGACGATCCCGATCTGCGCACGATTCCGGTGGTCGCGGTTACCGCCTTCGCCATGAAGGGCGACGAAGAACGCATCCGGGAGGGCGGCTGCGAAGCCTATTTGTCCAAGCCGATCTCGGTCGGCAAATTTATTGAGACTGTCCGACGCTTTATCGGATAGGGGAGTTGTGGTGCAATGTCCGCGCGTATCCTCGTGGTCGACGACGTTCCGGCGAACGTCAAGCTGTTGGAAGCCCGTCTGTCAGCCGAATATTTCGATGTGCTGACCGCTTCCAACGGGAGCGAGGCACTGGAAATCTGCGCACGCGCCGAATGCGACATCATCCTGCTCGATGTCATGATGCCTGATATGGACGGCTTCGAGGTCTGCCGCCGGCTGAAGTCGAATCCGGCGACCCATTTCATTCCCGTCGTCATCGTCACCGCGCTCGACAGCCCGGCCGATCGCGTGCGCGGCCTTGAAGCCGGCGCCGATGACTTCCTGACCAAGCCGGTGTCCGACGTCGTGCTGATCGCGCGCGTGCGCTCGCTGACGCGGTTGAAGATGATGACCGATGAGCTGCGCATGCGCGCCATCACCTCGCTCGAGATCGGCATGCAGGCGCCCGAGCGCAGCGCGATCGCCGACAAGGGCACCGGCGGCCGCATCCTTCTGGTCGACGACCGGCCGTCGTCCTACGAGAAGCTGGCGCCGATCCTCTCTGCCGAACACACCGTCGACGTCGAGATCAATCCGTCGGAAGCCTTGTTCCATGCCGCCGAGGGCAATTACGACTTGCTGATCGTGTCGCTCAGCCTCGACAATTACGACGGCCTGCGGCTGTGCAGCCAGGCCCGCTCGCTGGAGCGCACGCGCCAGGTCCCGATCCTCGCCATCTCGGATGCCGACAACAACACGCGGCTGATGCGCGGGCTCGAGATCGGCGTCAACGACTATCTGCTGCGTCCGGTCGACAAGAACGAACTGCTGGCGCGTGCGCGCACCCAGATCCGCCGCCGCCGCTACACCGATCATCTGCGCGACAATGTGCAGAACTCGATCGAGATGGCGATCACGGATGCGCTGACCGGTCTCAACAACCGGCGCTACATGGAAAGCCACCTCGCGACGCTGGCGGAGCAGGCCTCGATCCGCGGCAAGCCGCTGGCGCTGATGATCCTCGACATCGACTACTTCAAGGCGATCAACGACACCTACGGCCACGATGCCGGCGACGACGTGCTGCGCGAATTCGCCGTCCGTATCCGCAAGTCGATCCGCGGTATCGATCTCGCCTGCCGCTATGGCGGCGAGGAGTTCGTGATCGTGATGCCCGAGACCGATCTGCATGTCGCCGGCATGGTCGCTGAGCGGCTGCGCCGCTCGATCGCGGGCGAGCCCTTCACAGTCGACAAGGGCGGCAAGCGGATCACCGTCACGATCTCGATCGGTCTCACCACGCTGGAGCGCAAGGGCGAGCTGGTCACCGATGTGCTCAAGCGCGCCGACACCGCGCTCTATCGCGCCAAGCACGACGGCCGCAACCGCGTGGTGTCGGCCGCCGCGTAGCGCGATCTCGTAGCCCGGATGCAGCGAAGCGCAATCCGGGGTATCGCGCCGCTTGCACGAGCTTTCCGGATTTCGCGGAGCCTGTCATCGGGCGCGCGTTCGCGCGACCCGTTGGCTCCATCCGGGCTACGAAGTGCCCTTAGCGGCCGTGCTTCACCGCGTCGTAGGCCATCCGCTTGAACTCGAACGAGAACGGATGGACGAACGCCATCTGGCGCTGCGCCATCATCACGCCGGCAATGCCTGTTTTGGGCGAAATCCACCACTGCGTGCCTGCGACACCGCCCCAATAGAGCTCGCCGGCGGCGTCGGGATGATCGATCGGGGAGGGGTTGAGGATCAGTCCGCCGGTAAGACCATAGGTTTTGCCGGGCTGTTCGCCCATCATCGCGAAGCGGATCCATTGACCCGGTGTGAGCTGGTTGGTCATCGCCTGCGCGATCGTCTCCGGCTTCAGCAGCGTCGGCCCGCCGGGCAGCAGGCTGCGGATCAGCGCGACCATGTCATGCAGTGTCGAGACGAGACCGCCGCCGCCATTGAAGCGCGGCACCGGGCGCAGATAGGCGCCGGGATAGGGTGCGTTGTCGGTGCGCGTCAGTCCGGGCTTCATCGGATCCATTAGATCGGCGCCGGCGTAATAGGCGACGAGCCGGTTGTGGTCCTTCTCCGGAACATGGAAGCCGGTGTCGACCATGCCGAGCGGATCGAGGATGCGCGCCTTGATGAACTTGTCGAACGGCTGGCCGCTCACGACCTCGACCAGCCGTGCGACCACGTCGATGGCAACGGAATATTCCCATGACGAGCCGGGATGGAACACCAGTGGCAGATCGGACAGACCGTCGACCATGTCGGCGAGCGTCGTCATCGGATTGAGGATCTTGCGCTCGTTGTAGGCCTTGAAGATCGGGGTGCCCGGATCGAACAGGCCGTAGCTGAGGCCGGCCGAGTGGCTCAGCAGATGGCGAATGGTGATCGACCGCTGCGCCGGCTCGGTGTCGTCGATCGACGTCGCACCCGGCCGCAGCACCTTCCGGTTTCTGAGCTGCGGGATGAAGGTCTCGATCGGATCGTCGAGCCGCAAGCGGCCTTCCTCGACCAGCAGCAGCGCCGCGCAGGAGGTGATCAGCTTGGTGTTGGAGAAGACGCGGAAGATGTGATCGGTGCGCAGCGGAATCTGCGCTTCCTTGTCGGCCCATCCGACGCAGCCCGTGTCAGCGATGTCGCGCCCGACCAGAACCGTCCAGGAGATGCCGGACAGGAGATCGTTGTCGATATAGCGCTGCATGGCAGCGCGCGCCGGCGCGAAATCGTAGCCGGCGGCCGTCACCTTCAGATCTTCCATGGTCGTTCCCCTGTTGTGCCGCAGATCTTCTGTGTAGCAGGTCTTTGCGCGGTCGCTGTCAATCTCGCCGGACGGAATATCCAGTCGGGAATGCTGTCGCCTGCGTTCGGCGCAACCAACCAAACCTGACTTCCGCACGCAACCGGATTTATCCGGCGCGTTTCTTGCCCGCGGGGGCGGGGCTGCCGACCTTGACGCCTGCATTGGCCAGCAACACGCGGGCGGCTTCTCTGGCCGCGCGCGCCATCGCCGGATCGTCGCGCACCAGATCCTGCGCGATCGATCCATCGACCAGGAGCGTGAGCTGGGTCGCAAGTCCCTCGGCGTCGGCGACGCCGAGCTGACGGAGCAGATCTCGAAACCAGAGCCGGCGGCTTTCCTTGAAGGCGATTGCGATGTTCCTGAAGGTGCGCTCCTCGTCCTCCGGCCCGAGCTCGGCCACCGCGTTCACGAACGGGCAGCCGCGAAAATCCTTCGCCGAGAACCGTCGCTCCAGCGAATCGAAAGTCGCAAGGATCTGCTCGGCCGGCGGCTTGTCGGAGGGGCGGGGCTGCACGAAGCGGCGCTGCAGATAGGCCTCGATCAGCGCGTCCTTCGACGGGAAGTGGTTGTAGAGCGTGCGCTTGCTGATGCCGATCTCGGCCGCGATGGTGTCGACGCCGATGGCGCGAATGCCCTGCAGGTAGAACAGTCTGTCGGCGGTCTCGAGGATCCGCTCTTTCATGGCCTGTTTGGGAGGCGGGGAAGCCATGCGCCAGCCGTGATCCTCTTCGCTTGACAGTCGGCCCCCTGTATAGCCTAAGTACACAGGTCTGTGTAACCAAAACATGCATCAATCGCAGGCCATGGCACGCGTGCCGTGCCGTTATGGGAGAACAAGAACAATGCCCCTGTTGCAGGTCCTGCGTCCCACGCTTCCCATCCTGATCGGCGCCTCCATCATGCTCACGCTGAGCATGGGGCTGCGGCAGAGCCTCGGCATCTTCATGCAGCCGCTCACGCACGACATCGGCATCTCGATATCCCACTTCACGCTGGCGCTCGCGGTGCAGAACCTCGCCTGGGGTTTTCTGCAGCCGGTCGCCGGCGCGATGACGGTGCGTTACGGCTTTCGCCCGATCATGGTGGTCGGCGCGCTCGCCTACATCGCGGGCCTCGTGCTGATGACGACGGCGCATGGGCTCGTTGCCATCATGATCGGCGCCGGTGTGCTGATCGGCCTTTCGCTCGCCTGCACCGCGAATGCGATCGCAATGTCGGTCTCGGCGCGCGCGGTGCCGGAGACGGTACGCTCGACCGTGCTCGGCATGGTGTCCGCCGCGGGCTCGCTCGGCGCGCTGCTGTCGGCGCCGATCGGCCAGATGCTCAATGAAGGCTTCGGCTGGCGCGTCGGGCTTGCCGGCTTCGTGATCCTCTCGGTCTTCATGATTCCGGCTGCGTTGTACGCCGGCCGCGTCGACAAGATCCCGCTGCCGAAGCCCGCGGCCGACGATATCGGCAACGCCACCGCGGCGACTGCGGCGAAGACCGCGTTCAGCAACGCAGCCTTCGTGGTGATGACCTGTGCCTACATGGTTTGCGGCATGCAGCTCGTCTTCCTCACCACGCATCTGCCGTCGTATCTCGCGATCTGCGGGCTCGATCCGATGCTGAGCGCGCAGACGCTCGGCATGATCGGCGGCTTCAACGTGCTGGGCTCGCTGTTCTTCGGCTGGGCCGGCCAGCGCTGGAACAAGCTGGCGCTGCTCGGCGCGATCTACATCCTGCGCTCGCTGGCGCTCGCCTGGTACTTCATGCTGCCGGCAACGCCGGGCTCGACGTTGCTGTTCGGCGCCATCATGGGCTTCCTCTGGATGGGCGTCGGTCCGCTGGTCGCGGGCGCGGTGGCCGAGATGTTCGGGCTGCGCTGGCAGGCAATGATCCAGGGCCTTGCCTTCATGAGCCACCAGGTCGGCAGCTTCCTCGGCGCTTACGGAGGAGGGCTGATCTATGACTCGCTCGGCTCCTACGCCATGGCCTGGCGCATCGGCGTCGCGCTGGGCCTTGCCGGCGGCATCATCCAGCTCGCCTTCGCGCTGATCCGGCCGGCGCAACCGCCGCTGCTGAAGGCCGCCTAGTTCCGATCCGGGCAACTGGCGACTGCCCCATGCGAGGGCAGTCGCCGATTTCTGCCTATTTTTCCATCGATCGCTTGCTGCGAGAACGTGCAATGGAGCGCCGAGCCGCTCCCTGCGCGGTTTGAAATCACAACATCTTCAAACTGTTACTCCGCACGCGTCGGTGGCACGAATCTTGATTGAATTTGGCTAGAAATCGTGCCGCAAGCCGACGCTGAGGTTTCCGGCCTGGGGACCCATGGGAAGGGCTGGCCGCGATGAGGCTAGTCGCCGTCACTCTCCAGCCATCCGCGCACCGCGGCCTTCGCCGCGCCGCCGAGCAGGGGGCCCTTGTGCCTCGCGTCCGGCCCAATGTCGCGACGACTTCGGCGCTTACGTGCGGAACGCGCTGCGCCCATTCCGAACACCAACGTTTCTTGTGATGGGAGGACGATGATGGAGTCTGCGACATACACGCGCCGGAAGCTCGTGAGAATCGTGGTTGCCCTGCTGGGGGTGGCGTTTCTTTGCCTGCTGTTCAGCGAGCTCGCGCTGGCTGAGGATGCGGCGGCGGCGCCGCCGGCCTGCGGCGGCAAGATCCTCGAGAAGTGCACGCCGAATTCCGGCGACACCGCCTGGATGCTCACATCCGTCGCGCTCGTCCTGATGATGACAGTCCCGGGGCTCGGCCTGTTCTATGGCGGCATGGTGCGCAAGAAGAATGTCGGCGACACCGTGATGACCAGCTTCGCCGTCACCTGCCTGGTCACGATCCTGTTTGCCGTCCTCACCTACAGCCTGGCGTTTCGTGCCGGCACGCCGTTCATCGGCGGTCTGGATCGCATGTTCCTCAAGGACATCCTGAGCGACATCGGCAAGGGGGGCATCGGCAATCCCAATCCACTCGCCGCGACCATTCCTGAGTCCGTTTACATCTGCTTCCAGATGACGTTCGCCATCATCACGCCGGCGCTGATTGCCGGCGCGTTTGCCGAGCGGATGAAGTTCTCGGCGATGCTCTGGTTCATCGGGCTGTGGGCGATCTTCGTCTATGCGCCGATCGCGCACTGGGTCTGGGGCCCTGACGGGATCTTCTCGGCGGGTAACGACGCTGCGTATGTCAAAGTTCTCGATTTCGCCGGCGGCACCGTTGTGCACATCAATGCCGGCGTGGCCGGCCTGATGTGCGCCATCATGCTAGGCAAGCGCGTCGAGACGGGGCCGGCGCACAATATGGTGCTGACCTTCATTGGCGCCTCGCTGCTGTGGGTCGGCTGGTTCGGGTTCAACGCCGGCTCCGCTGTCACGGCCGGAATGCAGGCGGGCATGGCCATGCTGGTGACCCAGATCGCCACGGCGGTGGCGGGCTTCACCTGGATGCTGGTGGAATGGGCGTTGAAGGGCAAGCCGACCGTCGTCGGAATCTGTTCGGGTGCCGTGGCGGGCCTCGTCGCGATCACGCCGGCCTCCGGTTTCGTCGGGCCGGTCGGCGCTTTCGCGATCGGCATCGCCGCCGGCGTCTGCTGCTACTGGGGATGCACCGGCTTGAAGCGCATGTTCAGCTACGACGATGCGCTGGACTGCTTCGGTGTCCATGCCCTTGGCGGCATCGTCGGGGCGCTGCTGACCGGGGTGTTCGCGGTCGAGCAGTATGGTGGAACGGCAGGCGTTCTGGAAGGAAATCCCGGGCAGTTCCTCAATCAATGCATCGGCGTCGCGACGGTTTTCGTGTATGATGCCGTGGTGAGCCTGATCATCCTGTTCGTGATCAATCTCTTCGTCGGGCTTCGCGTGACGCGGGACATCGAGCGCGAAGGGTTGGATCTGGCACTGCACGGCGAGGTCGTGCAGTAGACTTTGGCGGCATTCCGCGCAGCCGGCGATCTTCGCCGGCTGGCGCGGATCTAAGCTGTTCGGGGTGATCCGATGAACTGGTTCTATTGGAACACAGCGTGGTCGCTGTTCTTCAGCCTCATTTGGTTCATGACGATCACACACAATCCGGATGCAGAGATCGCGGACGCGCATCTGCGCGATGAGGCGTTCAAAGGTTAGCTCCGATAGTAGCGCCACATCCTGAGGAACGTCCGGTGGATCTCGTCGGGCGTCCGGTCGAATGGCTCCAGATTGACGCGGACCACGCCACGATGGTCCATGCGCCACGGCAGGCGCATCAGCAGCCGGTAGGCCGGCCGCTTGCGCCAATCGGCCACCAGCGCGCTGCCGAGCGGCCCGCTGAGTGCGATCTGCAATTCGTGAACGGTCATCGCGCGCTCGGCGATCTCGACGAGGTCGATGCGCGTGATAGCGCGCCAGCGGATCAGCCCGAAGGCCTGGATGAAGATGCCGTACTGGTTGGCCCCGATCGTCGGACGACCGGCCTCCAGCAGGGGGATGTTGTAATAGGTGAAGCCGCCCGCTGCCGCCGCCGGCGCCAGCCAATAGATCGCGCCCGTGATCCAGGTCGCGGTCAGAAAGATCGCGGCGAGGGCTGCCGTGACATAGACCGGAAAGTAGATGTCCTCGCGGCCGTAAGCGACCGAGTAGCCGCCGACGTTTCCCTCGTCCAAGGTTGCGATCATCTGAGCCCTGCGCCCGGGACTGGTCCGGGAATCATAAGGGATGACGCAAGCCTAGAAAGCAAAAACGGGGCCGCGAGGGCCCCGTTTGAAACGTCGGAAGCAGCCGATCTTACTTGATCTTGGCTTCCTTGAACTCGACGTGCTTGCGCGCGACCGGGTCGTACTTCTTCTTGACCAGCTTGTCGGTCATGGTGCGCGAATTCTTCTTGGCAACGTAATAGAAGCCGGTGTCGGCCGTCGACACGAGCTTGACCTTGATGGTGACCGCCTTGGCCATGTGCAAAACCTCGAAAATCGGGGGAATTCGGGAGCCGGCCAAATCGGCCCGCGTTTGGCCGGGAAACTAGCCAGAAACCGCCCAAAGTCAAGGATTTCTGAGCCAAGATCACCCCGATTCCGGGCCTATTACCCCTCGAAGAACTGATTTTTCGGCCGCGGCAGGCCCAAATTCTCGCGCAGGGTCCGACCTTCGTACTGAGTGCGGAAAATCCCGCGCCTTTGCAGTTCCGGCACCACCTTGTCGACGAACTCGAACAGGCCCTGCGGCAGATAGGGGAACATGATGTTGAAGCCGTCGCTGCCGCGGCCGGTCAGCCATTCCTCCATCTGGTCGGCGATGGTCTGCGGCGTGCCGACGAAGGCGAGCCCGCCATAGCCGCCGACGCGCTGCGCGAGCTGGCGCACGGTGAGCTTGTCGCGCGCCGCGACATCGACGAGGCGCTGCCGGCCGCTCTTGCTTGCATTGGTTTCGGGGATCGGCGGCAACTGTCCGTCGGGATCGAAGCCGGACGCATCGGTGCCGAGGATCACCGACAGCGAGGCGATCGCGCTATCGTAATGCACGCGGCTGTCGAGCAGCGCGCGCTTCTCTTTGGCTTCCTCGACGCTGTCGCCGACCACGACGAAGGCACCGGGCAGGATCTTCAGATGCTCGGGATCGCGGCCGATCTTCTCCATGCGGCCCTTGATGTCGGCATAGAGCTTCTGTCCGTCGGCCAGGCTGCCGCCGCCGGTGAACACGGCTTCCGCCGTCTCGGCCGCCAGCTGCCTGCCGTCATCGGAGGCTCCGGCCTGCACGATGACAGGCCAGCCCTGCACCGGGCGGGCGATGTTCAGCGGGCCGCGCACCGAGAGATATTGGCCCTTGTGATTGAGCACATGCATCTTGACGGGATCGACGAACAGGCCTGACTCGACGTCGCGCACGAACGCATCGTCGGCGAAGGAATCCCACAGGCCGGTGACGACGTCGTAGAACTCGCGGGCGCGCCTGTAGCGCTCGGCGTGCTCCATGTGATCGTCGAGGCCGAAATTCAGCGCCGCGTCCGGATTGGACGTGGTGACGATATTCCAGCCGGCGCGGCCGCCCGAGATGTGGTCGAGCGAGGCGAAGCGCCGCGCGACGTGATAGGGTTCGTCGAAGGTGGTCGAGCCGGTCGCGATCAGGCCGATATTCTCGGTGACGGCGGCGAGCGCCGAGAGCAGCGTGAACGGCTCGAACGAGGTCACGGTGTGGCTGCGCTTCAGCGCATTGATCGGCATGTTCAGCACGGCCAGATGGTCGGCCATGAAGAAGGCGTCGAACTTGCCGGCCTCGAGCTTCCTGATCAGCGTCTTGATGTGGTCGAAGTTGAAATTGGCGTCGGGCCAAGCCCCGGGATAGCGCCAGGCGCCGGTGTGGATGCTGATCGGCCGCATGAACGCGCCGAGCTTGAGTTGACGCTTCGCCATTGCCCCGTTCCGTGCTTGATGTCGTTAGCGGAACAGATAGGGAGGCGTTTTGCGGCGCGCCATCGGGAAGATTATTTTGTTTTTGGCCGCTCTCTCGACATTGTCATTCCGGGCATCGCGCAGCGATGAACCCGAATCTCGCGCCGCAATCTCGGGATTCCGGGTTCGATGCTGCGCATCGCCCCGGAGTGACGAGGATCATCTTACGTCCCCAGCACGTCCTTCTGCATCTTGCCGCCGTAGAAATGGAAGAACGGCACCGGCGCGTCGTGGCGGAGCGGGCCGGTGGCGAGACGGCGGTCGAGCTCGGTGAGCACGTTCTTGGTCATGGCATGCGCGTCGGCGAGCGGCTCGGAGCCGATCTCGACCCAGACCAGCTCGACCAGTTCGGCATCGGCATGCACCACGCCTTCGACACGATGCGCGATGGTCGAGGCGTCGGCGGTGAAGAAGCGCGTGTCGAAGCGGCGGACGCGGCCGGGCGGGGTGATCGCGCGCGCGATCAGGAACAGGCCGGACGGATCGGGCAACAGACCTGCATCGGCGAACGCCGCCCAGGGCCCGTCGAGCTTGTGCCGCTTCTCGACCTTGCGGCCGAGGCAGAGTCCGGTCTCTTCGCAGGCCTCGCGGATCGCGGCGTTGGCTAGCGCACGTGCGCGGCCGGGCGTGATCTTCGGGCTGCCCTTCAACAGATTGGCTTCGAGCTCCGGCGTGATCGGCGCTGCGACCGGCACGCGGTTGTCGGCCTTGTCGACGCGGCCGCCGGGGAAAACGAACTTGCCGGGCATGAACACGACCTTGTCGTGGCGCTTGCCGACCAGCACCTTCGGCTTGGCGCCGGAGCGATCGATCAGGATCAGCGTCGCCGCATCCTTCGGCCGGAAATACGCATGATGATCGGCTTCTTTTTCGCCCTGGTGCACCACAGCGGCGGTTGCGGCAGCTTCAGTCATCTCATCCCTTTCATTTCTTCTTGCGGTCCGGTTTAGCTAGACCGGCGGGATGTCGCTAGGGGGATTCTCGTCAAAGCCATGCATGCGCAGGGCCCATTGCAAGCCGATCACGGCTCCCTTCACCGGCTGCAACAAAGCCAGCGATGCGAACAGCGTAAACGGCAGATAGATCGCAAGTTGCAGCCACACCGGCGGCGAATAATTGGTCTCGATCCACAGCGCCATCGGTACCACGATATGGCCGACGATAACGATGACGAGATAGGCAGGCAGATCGTCGGCGCGATGCGGCGTGAAGTCGAGGTCGCAGACCGGGCAATGGCCGTCGCATTTGAGAAACTTGCGGAACAGTCTGCCATTTCCGCAGCGCGGACAGCGGCAGCGGAACCCGCGCTTCATCGCGCTCCACACGTCGCGCTTCTCGGGCTCGGCCGCCTCGCGAGTCCAGACCACTGTCGGCGGGGTCACTTCCATGACTTGCCTCGCTTCGATTTGCCGGACTTCTGCTGCGCCGGCTTGCGATCCTTCTTGTTGCGCGATTTCCGCTCCTTGTGCGCCTTCTTGCCTGATCCTTTCGGTCCCTTGCCAAATCCGGCGGCACGGCGCTCGGCCCTTACGCCGTCGCGTTTTCTGCCGCGCGGAATTGCCTGACCATCGGATAATAACTCAAACCGCAGCGCGCCGGCTATCGGCGCGGCCTCGACCAGCCGCACATCGACGATGTCGCCGAGCCGATACATGGTGCCGCTGCGCGTGCCGATCAGCGCGTGGCGGGTTTCGTCGTAGTTGAAATACTCGCTGCCGATGGTGCGGATCGGGATCAGGCCGTCGGCGCCGGTGTCGTCGAGCTTCACGAACAGGCCGGATCGCGTCACGCCGGAAATGCGGCCCTGGAACGAGGCGCCGACCTTATCGGCAAGGAAATGTGCGATCAGCCGGTCGGTGGTCTCGCGCTCCGCCTTCATCGCGCGGCGCTCGGTGACGGAGATCTGCGCGGCGATCTCGGCGAGCGTCTCCACGGTCTCATCGGTCGGCAAGGCGCCTTCGCCAAGCCCGAGCGCGCGGATCAGCGCGCGATGCACGATCAGATCGGCATAGCGACGGATCGGCGAGGTGAAGTGCGCGTAGCGGTGCAGGTTCAAGCCGAAATGGCCGTAATTCTCGGCGGAGTATTCGGCCTGCGCCTGCGAACGCAGCACCACCTCGTTGACCAGCGGTTCGTAGTCCTCGCCGGCAACCTGCGCCAGCACGCGGTTGAATTGCGTGGGACGCAGCGCGCCCTGCTTGGTGAAGGGCAGGTCGAGCGTCTTCAGGAATTCCTGCAGGTTGTGTACCTTCTCCTGGCTCGGCTCGTCATGCACGCGGTAGATCAGCGGCAGCGCCTTCTTCTCCAGCATTTCGGCCGCGGCGACGTTGGCGAGGATCATGAACTCCTCGATCAGCCGGTGCGCGTCGAGCCGCTGCGGCACGATCACCCGGTCGACGGTGCCGTCGGCTTTGAGCAGGATCTTGCGCTCGGGCAGATCGAGATCGAGCGGGTCGCGCTCGTTGCGTGCAAGCTTGACCAGCTCGTAGGCCGACCACAGCGGCTTCAGGATCGGATCGAGGATGGGGCCGGTGATGTCGTCGGGCCGTCCGTCGATCGCAGCCTGTGCCTGCGCGTAATGGAGCTTTGCGGCCGAGCGCATCAGCACGCGGTGGAAGGTATGCGAGCGCTTGCGGCCGTCGGCGCCGATCACCATGCGCACCGCGAGCGCGCCGCGCGGCTCGCCCGGCACCAGCGAGCAGAGATCGTTGGAGATGCGCTCGGGCAGCATCGGCACCACGCGATCAGGGAAATAGACCGAGTTGCCGCGCTGCAACGCGTCGCGGTCAAGCGCCGAGCCGGGCCGCACATAGTAGGCGACGTCGGCGATCGCGACATGGACGATGAAGCCGCCCTTGTTGTTCGGATCATGATCGACTTCCGCATGCACCGCGTCGTCGTGATCCTTGGCATCCGGCGGATCGATGGTGACGAGCGGCACGTCACGCCAGTCCTCGCGGCCCTGCAAGGTCGCGGGTTCTGCCTCTTCGGCTTCGCGCAGCGCAGAGGACGAGAACACCTGCGGGATATCGTGGGTGTTGATCGCGATCAGGCTGATCGCCTTTTCACTAGCAATCGAGCCGAGCCGCTCCTTGACTCGGGCGGAGGCCAGGCCATAGCCGCGGGTGCGGATCAGGTCGACGCTGATGAGATCGCCGTCCTCGGCGCCGCCGCTGTCGGCCTTGGCGATGTTGAGCTCGCGGCCGGCCTGCTTCTTGTCGACCGGGATCAGGCGCCCGCCGCCATCGGGATTGCGGCGGAAGATGCCGAGGATCCGGGTGCGCCCGTGATCGATCACCTTGATGACGCGGCCGCGATAGGGTGTGCCGTCTTGCTCGTCCGTGACTTCGACGCGCAGCAGCGCGCGGTCGCCGACGCCGGCGGTGGTGCCGGGCCTCGGCCGCCGCGGCGTCTCGATGCGGATTTTCGGGGCGGTGCCGTTCTCGTCCGAGTCCCACTCAGCGGGCGTGGCGATCAGTTCGCCGTCGCTGTCGCGGCCGGTAATGTCGGCGAGCACGGTCGGCGGCAGCGCCGCCGGCTCGTGGATCTTGCGGCCGCGCTTGGCGATCGTGCCGTCGTCGGCGAGCTCGCGGAGGATCCGCTTCAGCTCGACGCGGTCGGCGTTCTTCAGGCCGAACTCGCGCGCGATCTCGCGGGTACCGACCTTGCCTGGATTGGCGCGGATGAAGGCGACGATGGCATCCCGGCCCGGAAAGCCATGGTCGGGTTTTCGTTTCACTTATCCTCGTGCCTTGCCGGCGCTCTTCTTCGCGGGCGCTTTCGCTGGTGCCGATGATTTTGCAGGCGACGTCTTGGCACCGGAGGCGACCGGCGCGCGCGCCTTGCTGGTCGCATCCGTCTTCGGCTTCGCCGCGGCCTTCTTCGACGCAGCCTTCTTGGCGGGCTTGGCTTCGGCGTCGCCGTCAGTCTCGGTCGCCTCGGACTTGGCTTTCTTCGCCTTGGCGGGCTTTTCCGCCTTCGCCTTCTTGGCCTTCTTGCCGCCGCCCTTGGCCGCGCGCTCGTCGATCAGCGCGATCGCCTCCGCGAGCGTGATCTGGTCCGGGGTGCGGTCGCTCGGGATCGTCGCGTTGACGCCGCCGGCCGCGACATAGGCGCCGTAGCGGCCGTTCTTCAGCGCGACCACGCCGAGCGTCGGGTGATCGCCGAGCGGCTTGCCGGGATCGGCGCCGAAGCGGCGGCCGCTCGGGCCCTTGGCGATCTTCTCCGCGATCAGCGTGACGGCGCGGTTCAACCCGATGTCGAACACCTCGTCGCCGGCCTCGAGGCTGGCATAGGTCTTCTCGTGCTTGACGAACGGCCCGAACCGGCCGAGGCCGGCGGTGATCGGCTGCCCGGTTTCCGGATGCTTGCCGATCTCGCGCGGCAGCGACAACAGCTTCAGCGCCAGTTCGAGATCGACATCGGCCGGCGAGGTGCCTTTTGGAATGCCCGCGCGCTTCGGCTTCTCGCCTTCGGCGTAATCCTTCTGCTCGCCGAGCTGGATGTAGGGGCCGAAGCGGCCGGCCTTCACCGTGACATCGAAGCCGGTGTCGGGATCGGTGCCGAGCACGCGGTCGGCGCTTTCGGCGCTGTCGGCCGCGAGCGGGCGGGTGTAGCGGCATTCCGGATAATTCGAGCAGCCGACGAAGGCGCCGAACTTGCCGGCCTTGAGGTTGAGCCGGCCGGTGCCGCAGGTGGGGCATTGCCTGACGTCGCCGCCATCCGCGCGCGGCGGATAGATGTGCGGGCCGAGCATCTCGTCGAGCGCGTCGAGCACCTCGGCGACCCGGAGGTCCTTAATGTCGTTGACCGCGCCGATGAAGCCGCGCCAGAAGTCCTGCAGCACCTGCTGCCAGGCGATCTCGTTGTTGGAGATGCGGTCGAGCTGCTCCTCGAGATCGGCGGTGAAGTCGTATTCGACATAGCGCGAGAAGAAGTTCTCCAGGAACGCGACCACGACGCGGCCCTTGTCTTCGCCGTGCAGCCGCTTCTTCTCGAGCTTGACATAGCCGCGGTCCTTCAGGACCTGCAGGATCGAGGCGTAGGTCGAGGGGCGGCCGATGCCGAGCTCTTCCATCCGCTTCACCAGCGAGGCTTCCGAGAAGCGCGGCGGCGGCTCGGTGAAATGCTGGGTGACGGCGAGGCTCTGGCGCCTCACGGCCTCGCCCTCGCTCATCGCGGGCAGGCGGCGCGAATCCTCGTCCTCCTCGTCGTCGCGGCTTTCCTGATAGAGCGCGAGGAAGCCGTCGAACTTGATGACCTGGCCGGAGGCGCGCAATTCCAGCACGCGTGAGCCGGCCTTGGCCTCGATGTCGACGGTGGTGCGCTCGAGCTCGGCCGACTCCATCTGGCTCGCAATGGTGCGCTTCCAGATCAATTCATAGAGCCGCGCCTGATCGGCATCGAGCCTGCGGCCGATGGTGGCCGGGCGACGCGACAGATCGGTCGGGCGGATCGCTTCGTGGGCTTCCTGCGCGTTCTTGGCCTTGGCCTGGTACTGGCGCGGGGCGTCCGGCACATAGGCGTTGCCATAGTCCTCGCCGATCACCTTGCGCGCCTGCGTGATCGCTTCGGGCGCGATCTGCACGCCGTCGGTTCGCATATAGGTGATGAGGCCGGCGGTCTCGCCGCCGATGTCGATGCCCTCATAGAGCCGCTGCGCGATGCGCATGGTGTGCGCCGGCGCGAAGCCGAGCTTGCGGCTCGCTTCCTGCTGCAGGGTCGAGGTGGTGAAGGGCGCCTGCGGATTGCGCCGGGCCGGCTTGGCCTCGACGGTCGCGACCTTGAACAGCGCGGCCTCGATCGCCTTCTTGAAATCCTCGGCTTCCGCGCCGGAGCCGATGTCGAGCCGTGCGATCTTCTTGCCGTCGGCGCCGACCAGCCGCGCCTCGAAGGCGTCGCCGCGCGGCGTCAGCAACGTCGCGACCAGCGACCAGTACTCCTTCGGAACGAACTTCTCGATCTCGAGCTCGCGGTCGCACACCAGCCGCAGCGCGACCGATTGTACGCGGCCGGCGGAGCGGGCGCCGGGCAGCTTGCGCCACAGCACGGGCGAGAGGGTGAAGCCGACCAGATAGTCCAGCGCGCGGCGCGCCATATAGGCGTCGACCAGCGCGCCATCGATCTGGCGCGGCGCCTTCATCGCCTCGGAGACGGCCTGCTTGGTGATGGCGTTGAACACCACGCGCTCGACCTTCTGGTCCTTCAGCGCGCGCTTCTCCTTCATCACCTCCAGCACGTGCCAGGAGATCGCCTCGCCCTCGCGATCGGGGTCGGTTGCGAGGATCAGGCGGTCGGCGCCCTTGAGCGCCTTGGCGATGTCGTTGAGCCGGCTCGCGGCCTTGGCATCGACCTCCCAGATCATCTGGAAATTGGCGTCGGGATCGACGGAACCATTCTTGGCCGGGAGGTCGCGAACATGGCCGAACGACGCCAGGACCTCGTAGGAGGACCCCAGATATTTGTTGATCGTCTTGGCCTTAGCCGGCGACTCCACAATGACGATATTCATGTCATTCCAATAGCTTACGGGAAAATTTGAAGGTGGGTTCCGCTAGACTCGCGGCCCGCCGTGTCGGGGCGAACATGGGTGCTGGGGCGGTCCCTGTCAAATCGCCAGATATTGAAGGGCGTTGCCAAGCTGTGGAGTCTCTATCCCAAGGGTTGCAAAATGCGTCCTAGAGTTGCGGCCGGAAAGGGCGTATCTCTTTATATATAGGGTGGGAATCGGACTAGGCCTTTTGAGCAGCACAGGGGCTGCCGAAAGCGGTGGTGCTTGAGCCGAGAGGCCGCGGCGTACTGGATCGCCGCATCTACCGGTGTCGTCCCTGCGAAAGCAGGGACCCATACGCCGCAGCGGATGTTGTTGAAGCGACTCGTCGTTCCAACATCGCGCAACGATCAACGTCGGTGGTTATGGGTCCCTGCTTTCGCAGGGACGACACCGAATAGGTGGCACGGTCAGTGAGGCAAACTTCCGCATTCTCGCGACGTGATCGCCCGAGCTTTGCTCTTCGTTCCGCCCTCCCTTGATCAGAGGGCGCAGGGAAAGCCGGGTGCCGATCGCACCCATGGGCCCCGAGCAATGGGTAGAAAGCTCGGGGGTAGGACC
>NZ_JAQOSR010000121.1:0-28542 GCF_046718885.1 Bradyrhizobium sp. UFLA01-814
ACAAGAGCGGCAAGGCGACCAAGCCGCATGTCGAAGGGCTTGCGCACCCGCTTTTGGAAACGCCGGAGGAGTGGATCCTGCACGGCTTCAGCTACGGCAATTATCTGCGCGAGCTCGGGCGCAACGCGCAGTCGGAAATCTACCAGCGCTCGTCGGTCGATCTCGCGCTGCGCAACGCGTTTCGGGCGACGCGCAAATTCCTGATGGAGTGTTATCGCCTCAGCGAGGATGAGGCGCTGGCGCTGATCTCGCTCGGCGTCGATTTCGGCGTCACGCAGGTTGCCGACGGCAATTGGGGCGTGCACGCGATCGTGCGCAAGAGCATGCTCCCCGGGGCAAGCGGCGCCTGACGCCGGCCAGGGTTGCCGCCGTCAGGATTTCGCGAAACGATAGCGGCCGGTGCGTCCGGCCGATCGGCGAAGGACCTACTCGTCCTTCTTGGTCGGCTGCGACATGCGCTCGAGGCGTTCCTGCATGTCCTTCATCTGGCGGCGAAGATCGTCGATGTTGCCGTCATCGGGCGTCGGCTCCGACACCTTCTCCGCCTCGCCGCCACCGCGTTGCGGCACGAACGGCTTGAACATCGAGAAGGTCTGCTGGAACAGCTCCATGTTGCGGCGGACCTGTTCTTCCAGCGGCGCAAACGGCGTCCCGCTCAGCGCGCCCGCGATCTGCTTGCGGAATTTTTCCTGTTCCTTGGTCAGCGTCTCGATCGACTGTTCGAGATATTTCGGCACCACCATCTGCATGCTGTCGCCGTAGAACCGGATCAGCTGGCGCAGGAAGGTGGTCGGCAGCAGATTCTGCCCGGCCTTGTTTTCCTGCTCGAAGATGATTTGCGCGAGCACGGAGCGGGTGATGTCGTCGCCGGTCTTGGCGTCATAGACGAGGAAATCCTCGCCTTCCTTCACCATCGCCGCGAGATCCTCGAGCGTCACGTAGGTGCTCGTCCCGGTATTATAGAGCCGCCGGTTCGCGTATTTCTTGATCGTGGTCGGTTGTTCAGATTTTGCCATGGGCTCTCACTTCAACACCGAAGAACCTGGAACCCTACGGCATCGCCGCAGGGCAAAATGCAACGCATCGCAGCAAAGGTAAGCATTTTCAAAGCGGTTCGGCTACAGTTTTGTGCTGTGCGGTTAATTCCAAAGCATAGGATTTGCTCAGGAAAGTGCCAAGGGCGTCATTTTGAGTGCGTCGCGGCGCGATTTGCCCGACAGTGCGATTGACATGTCTCGACGAGGTTTACAGGATAGCCGTCAAGAGACAGGCCCGCCAAATCGGCCGCCCGCCGTCGAGAAACCCAGCTACAACCCATAGGAGATGTCCATGTCAGACGATGTCGTCATCGTCAGCGCCGCCCGCACCCCCGTCGGTAGCTTCAACGGCGCTTTCGCCACCACCCCGGCCCATGACCTCGGCGCGATCGCCATCAAGGCGGCGCTGGAGCGTGCCGGCGTCGAGGGCGGTCAGGTCTCCGAAGTCATCATGGGCCAGATCCTCACCGCCGCGCAGGGCCAGAACCCGGCGCGCCAGGCCTCGATCGCGGCCGGCATCCCGGTGGAAAGCCCGGCCTGGGGCGTCAACCAGCTCTGCGGCTCCGGCCTGCGCACGGTGGCGCTCGGCTACCAGGCGCTGCTCAACGGCGATTCCTCGATCGTCGTCGCCGGCGGCCAGGAATCCATGAGCATGGCCCCGCACGCCCAATATCTGCGCGGCGGCGTCAAGATGGGCGGCCTCGAGCTGATCGACACCATGATCAAGGACGGGCTGTGGGATGCCTTCAACGGCTACCACATGGGCAACACCGCCGAGAACGTCGCCAAGCAGTACCAGATCACCCGGTCGCAACAGGACGAGTTCGCGGTCGCTTCGCAGAACAAGGCCGAGGCGGCGCAGAAGGCCGGCAAGTTCAAGGACGAGATCGTCCCGGTCACCATCAAGTCCCGCAAGGGCGATATCGTGGTCGACGCCGACGAGTATCCGCGCCACGGCGCCACGCTCGACGCGATGGCCAAGCTCCGCGCGGCCTTCGAGAAGGACGGCACCGTGACCGCGGGCAACGCCTCGGGCATCAATGACGGCGCCGCCGCCGTCGTGCTGATGACCGCCAAGGAAGCCGCCAAGCAGGGCAAGAAGGTGCTGGCCCGCATCGTGTCGTGGGGCCAGGCCGGCGTCGACCCCAAGATCATGGGCACCGGTCCGATCCCCGCCTCGCGCGCCGCGCTGAAGAGGGCCGGCTGGAACATCGCCGACCTCGACCTGATCGAGGCCAACGAGGCGTTCGCGGCGCAGGCCTGCGCGGTGAACAAGGACCTCGGCTGGGATCCGGCCAAGGTCAACGTCAATGGCGGCGCGATCGCGATCGGCCATCCGGTCGGCGCGTCGGGTGCGCGCGTGCTGGTGACGCTGCTGCACGAGATGCAGAAGCGCGATGCCAAGAAGGGCCTCGCGACGCTGTGCATCGGCGGCGGCATGGGCATCGCTATGTGCGTTGCACGCGACTGAACAAAAGGCAGCGAGGCCGGTTAGGTGATGAAAAGATCATCTGTCAACCGCGAAGCGAGCTGATAAATAAGATGCCCGGCTTTGCGCCGGGCATTTTTGTTTCGAGAGCATGATCCGGAAAAGTGTGAAGCGGTTTTCCGAAAGGATCATGCTCAAAAAGGGAGCCAAGGCGCGATGACGATTCAGCCTGATCTCATCGCGCTTTGTTGAGTGAGTGCGTAGGCCGGAGTTATCCGGTTATAAAAGACGGCCAAGGAGGAAACGGACATGGCACGTGTTGCATTGGTGACGGGCGGAACGCGCGGTATTGGAGCTGCGATCAGCAAGGCGCTGCAAGCGGCGGGCTACAAGGTGGCGGCGAGCTACGCCGGCAATGACGCCGCGGCGGAGAAGTTCAAGGCGGAGAGCGGGATTCCGGTCTACAAGTGGGACGTCGCATCGTTCGACGCCTGCGCGGCCGGCGTCAAGCAGGTCGAGGCCGATCTCGGCCCGGTCGACGTGCTCGTCAACAATGCCGGGATCACCAAGGATACCGCATTTCACAAGATGACGGTCGAGCAGTGGAATGCCGTGATCAACACCAACCTCGGTTCGCTGTTCAACATGACGCGCCAGGTGATCGAGGGCATGCGCGCCCGCAAGTTCGGTCGCGTCATCTCGATCTCCTCCATCAACGGCCAGAAGGGCCAGTTCGGCCAGGTCAACTACTCGGCGGCCAAGGCCGGCGACATCGGCTTCACCAAGGCGCTGGCGCTGGAGAACGCCAAGGGCGGCATCACCGTCAACGTGATCTGCCCCGGCTATATCAACACCGAGATGGTGCAGGCGGTGCCGAAGGACGTGCTCGAGAAGAACGTGATCCCGCAGATTCCGGTCGCCCGGCTCGGCGAACCCGAAGAGATCGCGCGGGCCGTGGTGTTCCTCGCCGCCGACGATGCCGGCTTCATCACCGGCTCGACGCTGACCGTGAACGGCGGCCAGTATCACGCCTGACGCGACAAGCGTCGTCGCGTCGCAGGCGCGGAAAATCGACCAGCGAGTGCCCGGCCTTGTGCCGGGCATTTTCGTCTTTACAACGCGCCACACGCGAAGGAAGACGTGGCCGGCCGGGACATCGGCGAGCGGCTTCAGACCGCCATCCTTTGGACAGCCATGCCCGGCCACGACGGATTGATTTGAGATGACGACCCGAACTGCCACCCTTGTCGGACTGACCGCCATCCTGATGTGGTCGCTGCTGTCGGTCATGACGGTCGCGACCGGGACTATCCCGGCGTTCCAGCTCGCGGCCATGACGTTTGCGATCGGCGCCGCGGTGGCGTTTGCGAGCTTCCTGTTGCGTCCATCAGCCTTCGGCGCATTGAAGCAACCGCTGGTCGCCTGGGTCGTCGGCGTCGGCGGGCTGTTCGGCTATCACGCGCTGTATTTCCTGGCGCTGCGCTTCGCCCCGCCGGCCGAGGCCGGCCTGCTCAATTACCTCTGGCCGCTGTTGATCGTGCTGTTCTCGTCGCTGCTGCCGGGCGAGCGGCTTGCGGTGCATCACATCGTCGGCGCGCTGCTTGGGCTCGCCGGGACCGTGCTGCTGTTCGCCGGCAACACCGGCGCCTTCACAAAAGAGCAGATTCCAGGCTTCGCGGCCGCCTTCGTCGCGGCGTTCGTCTGGGCGTCCTATTCGGTGATGTCGCGCCGGCTCAAGGCGGTGCCGACCGATGCGGTGGCAGGCTTCTGCCTCGCGACCGCCGTGCTTGCCGCGCTCGTGCACATGATGGTGGAGACGACGGTGTGGCCCGCGACGCCGCTGCAATGGCTGGCCGTCGTCGCGCTCGGCATCGGTCCGGTGGGGGCTGCGTTCTTCGCCTGGGACATCGGCATGAAGCGCGGTGATATCCGCGTGCTCGGTGCCGCATCCTACGCCACGCCGCTGCTCTCGACCGCGTTCCTCATCCTCGCGGGCTTCGCCAAGCCCAGCGCCAACATCGCGATCGCCGCGATCCTGATCGCCGGCGGCGGGCTGATCGCAGCAAAGGACATGGTGTTGAGAAAAAGGACGTAGAAAGCGTAGGATGGGTAGAGCGAAGCGAAACCCATCAACTCCTATCCACGCGGCGAGATGATGGGTTTCGCTGCGCTCTACCCATCCTACGAAGAAGGTTGTTGCTACTGTTTCACCGTCACCCTGAGGAGGCCGCAACGCGGCCGTCTCGAAGGGTGGACGGCCCCGTCTGTGGCCGATTCATCCTTCGAGGCTCGCTCCGCTCGCACCTCCAGCGACAAAGGCGAAGCCTTTGCGCGGGGATGACGGAAAAAGCTCCTACGACGCCGGCTCCCAGCCCGTTGGCGCCAGCTCGAACTTCGCGAACTCGAATCCCGGCGCGACGGTGCAGCCGACCAGCGTCCAGTCGCCGCTGCTTTCGGCGGCCTGCCATGCATTCGCCGGCACGATCGCCTGTGGCTGCTCGCCGCGCGCTAGATCCGGCCCGAGCGTGATCGAATGTGGGGCGCCGTCCTGCGCGATCCGCAATGTCAGCGGCGCGCCGGCGTAATAGTGCCACATCTCCACGGCGTCGATGCGGTGCCAATGCGAACGCTCGCCACGCGCCAGCAGGAAGTAGATCGCGGTCGAATGCGCGCGGCCATTGGCGTCGACGCGCGCGTCGCGAAACGTCTCGCGATAATGTCCGCCTTCGGGATGCGGCTGCAGCGCAAGCTGCGCGATGATATCGGCCGCCGAGAGGTCTGCCATCACGACTTGTTCTTGCGCTCGCGGAGCTCGCCGAACACCAGCGCCGGGTCGGCGCCTTTCATGTGCAGCTTGGCCGCCACCGCGGGCTCGTCGGCGCGCAGGAACACGTTGGCCTTCTTCTCGTCGCCGAGCAGCACCGGGATCGTCGGCTTGTTCTCGGCGCGCAGTTTTGTGACCTCCGCCGCGCGCGCCTGCAGGGCCGGATTGTCGGGCTCGATGGTGAGCGCGAACTTCACGTTGGAGGCGGTATATTCATGGCCGCAGTAGAGACGGAAATCGTCCGGCAGCGAGCGCAGCTTCAAAAGCGAATCCCACATCATGGGGTAGGTGCCTTCGAACACCCGGCCGCAGCCGATCGAGAACAGCGTGTCGGCGGCGAACACCGCCTTCTCGCCGTCGAACACATAGGAGATATGGTCGAGCGTATGGCCGGGAGTTTCGACCACACGGGCCAAGAGGCTGCCGACCTTGATGACATCGGCATTGGCGGCGCGCAAATCGACATTGGCAATCTTGGCCGACTGGTCGTGCGGGGCGACGACGCGGCAGCCGTATTTCTGCTTCAGCTCGGCGACGCCGCCGACATGGTCGCCATGGTGATGGGTGATCAGGATATCGGTCAGCGTCCAGCCTTCGCGCTCCAGCGCCTTGATGATCGGGCCGGCCTCCGGCGCGTCGATCGACGCGGTCGCCTTGGTCGCGGGATCGTGGATCAAATACCCGAAATTGTCGGTGAGGCAGCTGAAGGTGCGAATTTCGGCGGTCATGATATCTCCACGAACAAACGGGACGGGCATTTCAGAGCATGATGTATTCGAAAGACCGGTATCGACTTTCCCGGATCATGCTTTTAACGCGCCCAGTATAGGGGTGAAATATGGCGTTAACGCTCCGGCGGCAATGCAATTTTCGGCGCACCCGGGCAGCAGGGGGCGTGTTAGGCTAAACACCATGGACGTCATCGACCTGCGCGACTTCTATTCGCAGCGCCTCGGCATCGTGGCGCGGCAGCTGATCAACCGGGGTATCCGCGCGCGGTGGCCGAACGCGGAAGGCCAGCGCGTGCTCGGCCTCGGCTATCCGACCCCCTATCTCGGCCTGTTCCGTGAGTCCTGCGAGCGCTGCATTGCCTTCATGCCGGCGGCCCAGGGCGTGCTGAAATGGCCGACCGGCCGGCCGGCGCTGGCCACCCTGATCGACGAATTCTCGATGCCGCTGCCCGATGCCGCGGTCGACCGCGTGCTGCTGGTGCACGCGCTGGAGATGTCCGATGATCCGGAGCGGCTGCTGCGCGAGGTGTGGCGGGTGCTCTCGCCCTCGGGGCGGCTGATCGCGATCATCCCGAACAGGCGCGGCGTCTGGACGCGCACCGACGCCACGCCGTTCGGCCATGGCCGGCCCTATTCGCGGGCGCAGATCACGCAGCTGTTGCGGCAGACCTGGTTCACGCCGTCGTCGTGGGGCGAGGCGTTGTTCATGCCGCCGGTGCAGGGCAGCTGGTTTCTGCGCTCGGCGATGGCGTGGGAGCGGGTCGGCGCGGCGCTGTCGATGCCGTTCGCCGGCGTGCATATCGTGGAGGCGACCAAGCAGGTCTATCGCGCCATCCCCGCGCGCCGCGAGCGCACACAGCTGATCCCGTCATTGCGTCCGGTGCTGGTGCCGTCCTCGACGGCGACGCGCAAATCGACTCACGCAGAGTCGTGACGCGGACAATTCACCCTCCCTGTGAAGGGAGGGTGACAGATTCTCACGATTACTCGTTGCCCGGATTGAAGTCGTCGCTCGGCGCGGGCTGCGCCGCCATGTCGGGGCGCGGGCCGTGCGGACGGCGGCGGCGGCGCGGAAAGCGCTCGCTCCGTTCGCCGCGTTCTGCGCCGCCATTGCCTTCATAGGTGCCATTCACCTGCGGCTGCGCGCCGCCGGTGATGAACGAGGGCAGGCGATCGACGCCGCCGGCATCGGCCATCGCGGGCTGCGGCTGGTTCTGCGGTTGCGGCTGATATTGCGGCTGCGGACGATGCTCGCGCTCGCGGTGCTCACGCGGCTGCTGGTCACGCTCGCGATGCTCGCGCGGCTGCTGCTGCTCGCGCTGGTACGGCTGCTGGCCGTTGTCGCGGATGAAAGGTTGCTGCTGCTGCGGCACGAAGCCCGGCTCCTGGCCGAAGCTCGAATAGCCGTCGCTGTCGTCGTCGCCGTCTTCGGTCGGGGTGACCTCGGCGTCGGGGCGCGGCGGCTGCTGATTCTGCCGGAACTGCTCCTGCGCGGCCGCGATGATCCGGTAGTAGTGCTCAGCATGCTGGTAGTAGTTTTCAGCTGCCACCGGATCGCCGGAGGAGCGCGCATCACGCGCAAGCTGAACGTATTTCTCGGCCACGTGGGAGGCCGTGCCGCGGATCTTGATATCGGGTCCGTTCGATTCGTACACCCGTGTCAGGGGATTCTGGCCGCGCCGGTTATTGTTGTTGTTATTGTTGTTGTTATTCCGGTTGCGCATCCGCTTGTTGTTCTGACCGTTTCTCATCTGTCGCCTTTTATTCCAGCCCTGAAGTTATTGCAGTCCACAGTCCGATTTCTCAGCAGTCCGATTTCTCAGAAGTCCGAATTCCCAGAGTCCGATTCGGCGCGCGCCTAGGCACACGGAATCGCAATACCGTTCGAAGTGGTTTCGATGTCGCCGACCATCTCGTTCAGCAAAGTCGCGTGCAGCAAAGACGCGTTCCCCAACCGCCGGCAATCGCGCCAGCGACCAAATCATTCCGCCCGTTGAGACAGGCTCAGTTCTCGTGCGTAAGTCTTCAAGCGCAATAACAGGCTTTCGTTCGCTTGGCGGTCGAGAGCAGCACAGCTTCGGCTATTGCGCTCTATGTGACCTGCGTTCCTGGAACCTTTCGATCGGCGGGCTCTGCTGAACCCTGGTCATCACCCGTAACGGATTACGGGGCCAGCACCGATGTTGTGCCCGGAACGTAGTCGTTCCCGGGGGATAATCCAAGAGGTTTTTTTTCGTTCCAATAGGACTTTATCGGGGCAGCCGGCGGGCGGAAACGGCCCTCGGGATGCCCCCGAGATCGGCTTTTGGCGGCCCCGTTGGGGATAAGCCGGATGCCGTCATCAGCGCTTCAACGTCGCCGCTCTGACCCTGTCCGACTTCCACAACCAGAAATCCTCCTGACGTCAGAAGACCCGCGGATTGCGAAATCAGCGCGCGGTAGGCGTCGAGCCCGTCGGCCCCGCCGTCGAGCGCCGCGCGCGGATCATGCGCGCGCACCTCGATGTCGAGCCCGGCGATCTCGGCCGAGGGGATGTAGGGCGGGTTGGACACGATCAGTTCGAACGCGCCGGCCAGCCCGCTGCCGTAGTCGCACTCGATCCATGTCGTGCGCTGGCTAAGTCCGAGCGCGGCGGCGTTGCGCCTCGCGGTCTGAAGCGCCTCCGCCGAGATGTCGGTGGCGAAGCCATGCGCGTTCGGCAGTTCCGAGAGCAGCGCCAACAGGATCGCGCCAGAACCGGTGCCGAGATCGGCGATCCGCAAGGCACGCTCGGCCACGCCATCGGCGCGCAGCAGTTCGAGTGCGCGCTCGACCACGGTCTCGGTGTCCGGGCGCGGCACCAGCGTCGCGGTAGAGAGATGCAGCGGCAGTCCCCAGAACTCCTTGATGCCGAGGATGCGCGCCACCGGTTCGCCGGCGAGGCGGCGCTGCGCGAGGCGCTCGAGGCGATCGGCCTCGTCCTTCGTCAGCGTACGTTTGGCGCCCGTGATCATGCCGGTCAGATCGAGCCCCAGCACGGCGCCGACCAGCAGTCGCGCATCGAGCTCGGCGGCGCCGCTGCCGGCTGCCTTGAGGCGGGCGGCGAGGCTGCGCCGGGCACCCCCGACGGTCTGGCTGGCATTGTCGGCAGATGTGCTCATCGCGCGTTGTTAGCCGATGGTCGATGCGGCGTCGATATGGCTTGCGCCCCGTGCGGCCGGCGCGCACGGTCGAAATCTCAACCCATCGATCCGGAACGCGCGACCATGACGGGCTATGACGACCAGAACATCTTCGCCAGGATCCTGCGCGGCGAGGTCCCGAGCTTCAAGGTCTACGAGACCGACCGGACCTTTGCCTTTCTCGACATCATGCCGCGATCGCCGGGACATACCCTAGTGATTCCGAAGGCGCCCGCGCGCGGCATCCTCGATATCGCCGAAGACGACCTTGCCGCGGTGGCGCGGTCAGCCAAGCGCATCGCCATCGCGGCGACGAAGGCGTTTGCCGCCGACGGCATCATCATCCAGCAGTTCAGCGAGCCCGCCAGCGGCCAGGTGGTGTTTCACCTGCACATGCATGTGATGCCGGTGAAGGCCGGCGTCGCGCTGCTGCCCGCGCAGACCGTCAAGGCGGAGATGGATGTGCTAGCAGATCACGCCAGGCGGATGATCGCGGCGCTGGGAGGGTGAGCGGGTAGCCCGGTCCGACGCGGGAATGCCGTAATCCCTATCCCGAGAGGCCATGCGCAATATCGAGTTCGTCATTGCGAGAAGCGATAGCGACGAAGCAATCCATCCATCCGCGCACGCGGACCGATGGATTGCTTCGCTTCGCTCGCAATGACGGCGGAGAAAGCGACGCGCCCTACACCCCGAGATAGCGCTGCAGGACGTCGGGCTGGGCCTTGATCTCCTGCGCCGGCCCCTCATGGACGATGTGCCCGTTGTTGATGATGTAGATGCGCTGCGCCAGCGCCAGCGTCGCGGCGAGGTTCTGCTCCACCAGCACGATGGTCTGTCCGGCCTCGGCCAGATCGCGGCACGCCTTCATCAGGTCGCGCACGATCACCGGCGCCAGGCCCTCGAACGGCTCGTCGAGCAGGATGATCTTGGGATCGCGCACCAGGGCGCGCGCGATCGCCAGCATCTGCTGCTCGCCGCCCGACAGGTCGGTGCCGCGGTTGCCGCGCCGCTCGCGCAGCCGCGGGAACATCTCGTAGATACGCTCGAGCGGCCAGCGCTGCGAGGCGGTCAGGCCGGCGATCACGAGGTTCTCCTCGACGCTCAGGCTGCCGAAGATGCGGCGCTCCTCATGGACCAGCTGCATGCCGGCCTGCGCGATCTTGTGGCTCTTCCGGCCGGAGATCTCGACGCCGTCGAACATCACCGAGCCGCGGCGCGGGGTGACGACGCCGATCAGGCTCTTCAGCGTCGTGCTCTTGCCGGCGCCGTTGCGTCCCAGCAGTGCTACCACCTCGTTGCGCTCGACGCGCATCGAGACGTCGAACAGGATATGGGAATCCCCGTAATAGCTGTTCAGTCCGTTGACCTCGAGCAGGCTCATGCGGCGAGCACTCCATGCACGCCGCCAAGATAGGCCTCCTGGACGGTCGAGTTGTTCTTGATCTCTTCCGGCGTTCCCTCGACCAGCACGCGGCCCTCCTGCAGCACGGTGACGCGCTCGGCGAGCTCGAACAGCGCATCCATGTCGTGATCGATGATGATCACGGTGCGGCCCTGGCTGATCGACTTCAATAGCTTGACGGTCTCGACGCGCTCGCGCGGGCTCATGCCGGCGAGCGGCTCGTCAAGCAGCAACAGGCTCGGCGACGTCGCCAGCGCCAGCCCGATCTCCAGCCGCCGCTTCTCGCCATAGGCGAGCTCGGACACGGGCGTGTCCGGTCGGGATGTGAGATTGACCAGCTCAAGCGTCTGCTGCACGCGCTCGGACAGGCCGGGGATGCTGTCGATGCTACGGAACAGGTCGAGCTTGAATTTGCCGCGCAGCGCCGACAGCGCCGCGATCACCAAGTTCTCGCGCACTGTCAGTCCGGCGAACAGCTGGTTGACCTGGTAGCTCTTGGTCAGGCCGAGCTGACAGACGTCGGTGACATTCATGCCGGTGATGTCGCGGCCCTCGAACAGGATGGTGCCCGAGGTCGGGTGAACCTCGCAGGTCAGCATCTTGAAGAAGGTCGACTTGCCGGCGCCGTTCGGGCCGATGATGCCGCGCAGCTCGCCGTGATTGACGGTGAAGTCGATGTCGCTGTTGGCGAGCAGGCCGCCATAGCGCTTGGTCAGGCCCCTGGCCTGGAGGATCGGGCCGGACCGATTGCCGCCGGCGCGGGGCGCTGCCAGCTTCGGCGCGGGCGCTGCGGTGTGTCGGTCGCTTGCCACGGCGACGACCTCGGGTGCGCTCTCGTCCGGCTCCTTGGCGCCGCGCTGTCCGGTCAGGAGGCGGTAGAGATCGGCGAGGCCGCCGATGATGCCGCGGCGCAGGAAGCATACCAGCAGCACGAACACGACGCCGAGCACGAGCTTCCAGGCCGCGCCGAGCCCGAGCGCCGCCTGCAGGAAGTCCTGCAACGACAGCCAGACCGCGGCGCCGACCAGCGGTCCGAACAGCGTGCCGCGGCCGCCGATCGCGGTCTGCATCACGAGCTGCCCCGACGTGTCGAAGGTGAACGCGTCGGGCGGCATGAAGGCCTGCAGCACGCCGAGCAGCCCGCCGGCAAAGCCGGCATAGGCGGCGGCGATCACGAAGGCGGTCAGCTTGTAGCCGTGGATGTTGTGGCCGACCGCGGTCGCGCGCAGCGGATTGTCGCGGATCGCGCTGAACACGGCGCCGACCGGCGAGCGCACGATGCGCAGCGCGATCACGACGCCGATGAAGTAGCACAGCGCCAGGAACTGATAGAGCGACCAGCCGGTGGTGAAGTGCAGCGTGGTGAAGCCGAGATTGAAGCTCGGGGTCGGCACGCCCGGCAGCCCGTTCTCGCCGCCGGTGAAGTCCGACAGCGGATTGAACTCGACGAAGAAGAACACCTCGGCGATCGCGACCGTAATCATCGCGAAATAGATGCCGGTGCGGCGCAGCGCGATCAGGCCGATCAGATAGCCGGTGGCGGCGGCCGCGATCATGCCGATGACGAGCGCGAGCACGACGTAGGGAAAGCCGGCGCGCGTCAGCAGATAGGCCGCGACGAAGCCGCCGGTGCCGTAAAAGGCCGACTGGCCGAACGACAGCAGGCCGGTGAAGCCGAACAGGATGTCGAAGCCGAGGCCGAACAGGCCCCAGACCAGGATCCGGTTCACCGTGTTGGGCGCGAAGCCGAGCCACGGCAGCACGAAGGGCGCGACGATCAGGCCGGCGGCCGTCAGGAATTCGATCAGGTATGGGCGCTGTTTCAGCATCTAAATATCCGTCGTCATTCGCGGCCCTGCGTGCCGAGCAGGCCGTGCGGTCTGAGCACCAGCACGAGCGTCATCGCCGCGAACAGCATGACGTAGGCGTAACCGGGGTTGAACATCGAGGTGATGCTGATGATCTCGCCGGCGATCAGTCCGCCGAGGATGGCGCCGGGAAACGAGCCGACGCCGCCGATCACCACCACCACGAAAGTCTCGACCAGGATGTCGTCGCCGACACCCGGCGTCAGCGACACCACCGGCGCGTTGATGATGCCGGCGAAGCCTGCGGCCATCGCGCCGATGCCGAACACGATCATGAAGACGCGGTAGACGTTGATGCCGAGCGAATCGACCATCACCGAATCCTCGATGCCGGCGCGCACGATCATGCCGAGCCGGGTGCGGTACAGGATCAGGAACAGCGCGCCGAGCGCGACCGCGACGATGCCGACGACCGCGAGCCGGTAGGTCGGGTAGAACAGGAAGCCGAGCGAGGTGATGCCCTGCAGCATCGCCGGCGGCGGCACCACCTGCGACTGGCTGGTGAAGATCAGCCGCACAATCTCGACGAAGCAGATGCCGAGGCCGAACGTGACCAGCAGCTGGTCCTCATGCGGGCGATGATAGAAGTGGCGGATGATGATCCGCTCCATCGCGACGCCGAGCAGCATCACGAACAGCGATCCGGCGATGACGGCGACGATGAACGAGCCGGTGTAGGAATAGGCCACATATCCGGCGTAGCCGCCGATCATGAACATGGCGCCGTGGGCGAGGTTGAGCACCCCGAGCGTGCCGTAGATGATCGTCAGTCCGGAGCTGATCAGCGCCAGCAGCGCGCCGAGCGCCAGCCCGTTGAAAAGTTGCGAGACGAAATTTGGCCAGTTGATCATGGCGCGCGTTCACTCAGCCGTATACCTGGCCCGGTCAATGGAGGATGCGTTCCGAGAAAAGCGGCGCCGCGGGTCGGGTCGCCCCGCCCACGGCGCCGAGTCTTCCCACGTTAATCAGGTGTAGTCGCCGAGATGGCAGCCGAACGCATCCGGCTTCTGCATCAAGCCGTCGCCGGGGACGATCTCGATCACCTCGTAATAGTCCTCCTTGTTCTTCATCTCCTTTTCCATCTTGCCGCGGACGATGACGACGGGGCGGACGCACTGGTGATCCTCGGGGCGGTAATGCACGTCGCCGACCAGCGAAGGCAGCGTCTCGCCCTTCTCATAGGCCTTGATGACGTCGGGCGGATAGAAGCTGCCGGCATCCTCGACCATGCGGGCCCAGTGCGCGAAGCTGACATAGGCGTTCTCCGCGCCCCATTCCGGCTTGTAGCCGTACTTCTTCTCGAAGGCCTCGTTGAACATCTTGGCCAGCGGATATTTGTCCTCGATGGTCCACCAATAATCGGTCGCGGCGTAGACGCCCTGCATCAGGCCGCCGGTCTCGCGGGCGATGAACGGCACCTGGTAGGGCACCACGAGCTTCATCTTGTCGAGCACGCCGAACTGCTTGGCCTGCTGCGTCGACAGCACGGCGTCATGACCCCAGTTGACGTTGATCAGCACGTCGGCGCCGGAATTCGCGACGTTGAGCAGATAGGACGAATAGTCCGGCGCGCCGAGCGGCGAGACCTGGTTGGTGACGGTGGTCCAGCCCGCCTGGGCGAGGTAGTCCTGCATCGACTTGGTGACGGTGTGGCCGTAGGTGTAGTCGGGCGTGAGGTAGGCGGCCTTCTTGTTCTTGCCGAACTGCTTGATCAGCACCGGCGCGATCGCCGCCGCGGCGGTCTGGCCGAAGAAGTTCTGGCGGAAGCCGTAGCGCACGCAATCCTTGCCGGTGGTGTCATTGGAGCCGGAAATGCCGCAGACGAAGATCACCTTCTCGCGCTGCGCCAGCTTGTTCAGCGCCACCGCGACCGCGCTCGACGTGCCGCCGGTGATCATCACCGCCTTGTTCTCGGAGATGAAGCGCTGCTGCGCCTGCACGGCCTCGTTCGGCTTCGCCGCGGAATCGGCGACGCCGAACTTCAGTTCCTTGCCGAGCACGCCCTTGCTGGTCTTCGGCGAGATCTTCTTGATCAGCTCGTGGCCGCTGTTGATGTGCTCGATCGCGAGCTGGTAGCCCTTGAGCTCATCCTCGCCCTGCACCGCATAGGTGCCGGTGCGCGGCACCGAGATGCCGATGAAGGCAGAAGAGCCCGACGTGCCCGCGGGATAGGTTCCGATCGCCGGATGGTCCTCGGCGAATGCCCGCGATGCGATCGAGGCCGGCAGCACGGTGCCGCCGATCAGGCCCGCGCCGGCTTGCAGCAAAGTGCGGCGCGAAACGTTCAGGGCGCTGCCCGGCCGAAAATCCTTGGTGCTCATCGCTCAGTATCCTCCAATTATATTGATTGTTGCCGCGCATGTTCACTCGTCGCCGGATCGGATCGATCGGCGGCACGATGCGCCGGCTGCAATCGAGCAGCCTGTCACGGCTACAATTCCCCACCGGGATATTTAGTCAATGTCACCTTTCGTCGAATCATATCGGCCTACGATAGAAATAATATCGTTCTACGATGTATCGAGGGTTTACCGACCGGGTGCGGGTCCTGTAAGTGAGGGGGCGATGATCCAGGAGCCTTCAAGTCGCACCGGAAATGCCGGAGAGCACGCCGTGACCGAACACGGTGGCGCCGAGCAATCGGGCAGCCTGAGCATCCGCGCGGTCAACGTCCTGAAGGAGCTGGCGGTCGAGCTGCTCGACGACGTGCCGCCGAAGATGGGCTGGACGCCGCCGGACGATCTGCTGCGCCTGCTCACTGCGCGCCATCTCGCGACGGCGCGAAATTGCGGACGGCAAACCATGCGCGAGATCATCGATTGGGCCGAGACGCGCGGAATAACGATCCCGTCTCCACATCACACCGGCAAGTCGTTGTCGGAGGTCTGGGGCGATCTGGTCGCGCGCGCCTCGGCCGGGCATCTCACCAAGAGCGAGATCACCGAGGCGCTGGAGAAATCCATTCGCCGCAGAAGCCCGCGGATTCCGGTCGCCTTCCAGATCGTGCTGCTGAAGATATTGAGCTCGACCTACGATCGCTGGCCGCAGCCCTGAGCTTGCCCGGCCCCGCCGCCGCTCGACCGTCAAACCGTTGAAAACATGGGTGGAAGGATGACCGGTAGTATGGTGCGTCCGGCGCGGGCTTGATAGCGTTGCACAGCGTCTGCCGTCCGGCGGAGCGAGCCAGCAGCAGGGCGATCGAATGCCGCAACCAAAGCAACGACGAGCGCCAGCCGGAGCAACGAAACGCAAGGCGGCGGCCGCGCCGGTGGACTACCGGGCGCTGGCGCAGTTTCGCTACGAGTTGCGCAGGTTTCTCGCATTCAGCGAGGAGGGCGCCCGGAAGGCCGGAATGACGCCGCGGCAGCACCAGGCGCTGCTCGGCATCAAGGGTTTCGTCGACCCCGGTCCGCCGACCGTCGGCGACATCGCCCGGTTTCTGCTGATCCGGCATCACTCCGCCGTCGAGTTGATGAACCGCATGGCAAAGCTCGGGCTGGTCAGCCGCCTTGCCGATCCCGACGACGCGCGGCGAGTTCAGCTCAAGCTGACGGCAAAGGGAGAGCAAAAGCTCCAGTCGGTCTCGAAGAAGAACATCGAAGAGCTCCGCCGCGTCGCGAGCCCGGCGTTGCGCCGCTTGCTGAAGTCTTCGCCGTCTTCCGGCGAGCCATGAGTGAAGCATCCGCCGGCGCAAGCGGCGGCGCGCGTCAGGCCGCGGCGCCCTGCGCGGCGAGCTGTGCCGCCTGGTGCTCGGTGGTCAGCGCATCGATCAGTTCGCCGAGCGCTTCGCCCGCGATCACCTGCGGCAGCTTGTAGAGCGTCAGGTTGATGCGGTGGTCGGTGACTCTGCCTTGCGGGAAATTATAGGTGCGGATGCGCTCCGAGCGGTCGCCGGAGCCGACCTTCTCCTTGCGGTCGGCGGAGCGCGCCGCCTCGACGCGCTGGCGCTCGGCATCGTAGATGCGCGAGCGCAGGATGTTCATCGCCGACGCCCGGTTCTTATGCTGCGAGCGGCTGTCCTGCATCATCACAACGATCCCGGTCGGCAGATGGGTGATGCGGATCGCCGATTCGGTCTTGTTGACGTGCTGGCCGCCGGCGCCGCCCGCGCGCATGGTCTCGATCCTTAGGTCGGTGTCCTTGATATCGACGTCGACGTCCTCGACCTCCGGCAGCACGGCGACCGTGGCGGCCGAGGTGTGGATGCGGCCCTGCGTCTCGGTGTCGGGCACGCGCTGCACGCGGTGCACGCCGGATTCGAATTTCAGCTTGGCGAACGCGCCGCGGCCCTGCACCTCGGCGATGATTTCCTTGTAGCCGCCGACGGTGCCTTCGCTCGCCGAGATCACCTCGACCTTCCAGCCCTGCAAGGATGCGAAGCGCTCATACATCCGGAACAGGTCGCCGGCGAACAGCGAGGCCTCGTCGCCGCCGGTGCCGGCGCGGATTTCCAGCATCACGTTGCGGTCGTCCATCGCGTCCTTCGGCAACAGCGCGATCCGGATCTGCTGCTCGAGCTCGCCGAGCCGCGCCTGCAGCGTTTCCAGCTCGGCTTCCGCCATGCTGCGCATTTCGGCGTCGGTCCCGGCATCCGCCAGCATCGCCTCGGTGTCGGCGAGTTCGCTACGCGCGGAACGGTAGAGCTTCACCGCGTCGATCAGCGGGTTGAGCTCGGCGAGCTCGCGCGTGATCTGCACATAGCGCTCGGACTTGACCTCGCCGAGCAGCTCGGCCTCGAGCGAGGCATGATGGGCGAGCAGGACGTCGAGTTTGGCTTCGGGTAGCATGGCGGTATCTCGAATTGCGGAAGGTACGGAAGGGCGGCAGCGGCGACGGCAGCGTCGCTACAAGGCTAGCCCCTCGGTTTCCGCAAACTTCGTCAGCGCCGCGCGAATCGAGACGCTGCCGACCGGCGCATCCAGCAGCGGATTGATCATCGCCTCGGCCTTCTTGGCGTCGAGGTCGAGGATCAGCGCCTTGACCGGGCCGTGCGCGGTTGCAGACAATGAAAGCGAACGGTAGCCGATCGCGATCAGCGCCAGCGCGCCGATCGGCTTCGACGCCATCTCGCCGCACAGCGAGGCGGCCTTCTTCGCGGCCTTGGCCTTGCGCACGATGTCGCGCAGCGCGCGCAGGATCGGCGCCGACAGGATGTCGAAGCGTTCGGAGACCTTGGCATTGCCGCGGTCGACCGCAAACAGGAACTGGAACAGGTCGTTGGAGCCGACCGAGACGAAGTCGACCTTCTTCAAGAGCTCGTCGAGCTGGTAGAGCAGCGCCGGCACCTCGACCATGGTGCCGATATCGATCCGCTCGGGCAGCGAATGGCCGTGCTGGCGCAGATAGGTCAGCTCGCGCTCGACGATCGCCTTGGCCTGGTCGAACTCCGCGATGTCCGAGATCATCGGGAACATGATCTTCAGCGCGCGGCCGCCGCCGGCACGCAGCAGCGCGCGGATCTGGCCGCGCAAGAGGCCGGGACGGTCGAGGCCGAGCCGGATCGCGCGCCAGCCGAGCGCGGGATTTTCCTCGATCACGGTCTCCATATAGGGCAGCGCCTTGTCGCCGCCGATGTCGAGCGTGCGGAAGGTGACGGGCTTAGAGCCCGCGGCGTCGAGTACTGTGCGATACAGCGCGAGCTGGTCGCTCGAGCGCGGCAGGTTCGGGCTCACCATGAATTGCAATTCGGTGCGGAACAGGCCGATGCCGGCGCTGCCGGTGTCGTCGATATGCGGCAGGTCGATGGTCAGGCCGGCATTGATCAAAAGCTCGATCGGCTGGCCGTCCTTGGTCACGCAGGCCTTGTCGCGCAGCGCCGAATATTGCGCCTGCCGCCGTGCCCGGAACCGGACGCGCTCGGCATAGGCGGATTCGATCTCGGTCGAGGGGCGGACATAGATCTCGCCGGAAATGCCGTCGACGATGATGGCATCGCCCGGATCGGCGATGCCGGGCGCGTTCGGCACCTCGCCGACCGCGGGGATGCCGAGCGCGCGCGCCACGATCGAAACGTGGGAATTCGCGGTGCCTTCCTCCAGCACCAGGCCGCGCAGCCGCTTGCGGTCATAGTCGAGCAGCGCCGCCGGACCCATCGCGCGGGCGATCAGGATGGCATTATCGGGCAGCTGCTCGCGCGACGGCGCATGGTCCTGGCCGACCAGCTGCCGCATCAGGCGATGGCCGAGATCCTCGAGGTCGTGCAGGCGGTCGCGCAGATAGGGATCGGTCGAGCGCAGCATGCGCGCGCGGGTGTCGGACTGCACGCGCTCGACGGCGGCTTCGGCGGTAAGGCCGGTGGCGACCGCCTCATGCAGCTTGTGCGACCAGCCCTGGTCGTTGGCGAACATGCGGTAGGCTTCCAGCACCTCGCGGTGCTCGCCGCCGTCGGCGACGTCGCCGCGCTCCAGCATGCGGTCGAGATCGGCGCGCAAATTGGCGAGCGCGGTGTCGAGCCGCTTGATCTCCTTCGGCAGGTCCTCGGCGATGTAGTTGGTGATCACGACGCGCGGCTCGTGCAGCACGACATGGCCGAGCGCGATGCCGTCGGAGAGCACCGCGCCGGTCTTGTGCAGCGAGTGCCGCGCGGCAGGCTCGGCGCCGGGCTGCGCCAGCGCGGCAAGCTCGCCGGAGGCGATCATCTCCGCCAGCACCATGGCGGTGGTCTGCAGCGCCTCGACCTCTTCCTCGACATAGGTGCGCTTGGCGCGGTTCTGCACCACGAGCACGCCGAGCGTGTTGCCGGCGCGCAGGATCGGCACGCCGAGGAACGAGTGGTAGGCCTCTTCGCCGGTCTCCGGGCGGTAGGCGAAGGCCGGATGGCTTTGCGCGTCGGACAGATTGAGCGGCGTCGCCTCGCTGGCGACGAGGCCGACCAGGCCTTCATGCGCGCTCATCACGGTGCGGTGGACGGCGTCGCGGTTCAGACCTTCGGTGGCATAGAGCTCGAGGGTGTTGTCGATGCGCAGCACGTAGCAGGAGCAGACCTCGGCCACCATGTTGGCCGCGATCAGCACCACGATCTTGTCGAGCCGCTCCTGGGCGGAGACTTGCTCCGCCATGGTCTCGCGAAGCCGTCTCAACAGGATGCGGGGGCCTCCCGACGCGCTCCGCATGTGTTTCAGTCCCTCCCCACGAAGCCGGCGCACCGGTGCGGCCGGCCGCTGGCGCAAAACTCGTCAAAAACAACAATTTTAGTCATTCGGTGTCGCCGCTCGCCAGTTCCCGCCGATTCGCGATCACCGAAACTGTGCCACAGTTTGCGACAGCCTACCTGACTGGCCGTATAGCCAATCGAGGCTTGCTTTGCCAAGCAAAACGCCTGCCAGTAGCAAATAACGTCTGCGTCAGCCCAATGCTGCGCCCGCTAAGAGAAATTCTAACTCCGGAGCACGGCCAATGCTCGGTCTCGTCGTTCCGGGGCGCCGCGAAGCGGCGAACCTCGAGATTCCACAATTCGCAATTGCGAATTGGGGTTCGATGCTGTCGCATCGCCCCGGAACGACAGCGGAGCGAGCCCCGCCCCTGCCGGTCGCGCCTACGCCTGGTCCAGGCCGTACAGCGTGTGCAGCGTGCGGACCGCGAGTTCGGTGTAGGCGGCGTCGATCAGGACCGAGAACTTGATCTCGGAGGTGGTGATGGCGCGGATGTTGATGTTGCGGTCGGCCAGCGCCTTGAACGCCTTGGCCGCGACGCCGGCATGGCTGCGCATGCCGCTGCCGATCACCGAGACCTTGGCGACGTCGGTCGCGGTATCGAGCCTGGCGTAGCCGATCTTGGCCTTGGCGGCGGTAATCGTGTCCTTGGCGCGGTTATAGTCGCTGGCCGGAACGGTGAAGGTGAGGTCGGTGGTCTTGCCGTCCTCGGACACGTTCTGCACGATCATGTCGACATTGATACTGGCGTCCGCGAGCGGCCCGAAGATCGCGGCGGCGATGCCGGGCTTGTCCTCGATCTGGCGCACGGAAATCTGGGCTTCGTCCTTGGAGAAGGCGATGCCGGTGACGACGTGCATTTCCATGATTTCCTCCTCGCTGCAGATCAGCGTGCCCGGCGGCTGGTTGGCGTGCGGGTCGATATCCTCTGGCTTGTCGAAGCTGGAGCGCACGAAGATCGGCATGTTGTGCACCATGCCGAGTTCCACCGAGCGAACCTGCAGCACCTTGGCGCCCTGCGAGGCCAGTTCCAGCATGTCCTCGAAGGCGATCTTGTCGAGCCGGCGCGCCTTCGGCACCACGCGGGGATCGGTGGTGTAGACGCCGTCGACGTCGGTGTAGATTTCGCAGCGGTCGGCGCGCAGCGCGGCCGCGATCGCCACCGCCGAGGTGTCCGAGCCGCCGCGGCCGAGCGTGGTGATGCGGCCGGTGTCGGGATTGATGCCCTGGAAGCCGGCGATCACGGCGACTTCCTTGCGCTCCTTGAAGCGGGTGATGATCTCGGTGCCGTCGATATCGAGGATGCGCGCCGAAGCGTGCGCCTCCGAGGTCTTGATCGGGATCTGCCAGCCCTGCCAGGAGCGCGCCTGAATGCCGATGCCCTGCAGCACGATCGCAAGCAGGCCCGAGGTGACCTGTTCGCCGGAGGCGACCACCGCGTCATATTCGCGCGCGTCGTGCATCGGCGAGGCATCGGTGCACCAGGCCACCAGCTCATTGGTCTTGCCGGACATCGCGGAGACGACGACGGCGACCTCGTGGCCCGCGTCGACCTCGCGCTTCACATGCTGCGCGACGTTGCGGATACGATCGATATTGGCGACGGACGTACCGCCGAATTTCATCACGAGGCGGCCCATGACGACGCGTCTATTCCTTTAAGAGGATAAGTAGGTTAACCCACGCCGAAAACCGCAAGCGCGGGGACCGAAACGCGCGTATACATAGCGCCGCGCCCGGGGGCAAGCCGGTAGGTTGGGGGCCCTCGAGTGTCTTTTGGGGGTGTTTTGACCGGTTGCGGGCGGGTTGTGGCGCACGGGTAACACGGGACAACTCGAAGGCGGATTGGATGGGACGTTATATCGACGAGATCCTGCAGCCTGGCGAGAAGGTGCTGTATTCCACCAATGCGCACTGGATGTTCTATTTGCCGGCGATCGGGGCCTGGATCGTGGTGCTGGCGCTGCTGATCCTGTCGCGGATGACGACGGTCGACGGCCTCGTGATGGCCTGCCTGGCGGCCGCCGCCGTGGTCGCGGTCGCGGCGCTGTACTGGACCGCCGCGGCCTGGTTCCACCGCTGGACCACCGAAACCGACGTCACCAATTTCCGCGTGGTGCACAAGAGCGGCTTCATCAAGCGGCGCACCTTCGAGATGAGCCTCGACAAGGTCGAGAGCGTCGACGTCAACCAGAGCATCATGGGGCGCCTGCTCAACTATGGCGACGTCACCATCCGCGGCGTCGGCGAGGGCATCGAGACCATCAGGACCATCGCCGCGCCGCTGTCGTTCCGCAATTCGATCACCGCGCGATAGGGGCGCGCGCAATCATGGCCACGCAATCAACGCTTTCCGGTTTCTCCGCCAGTTCCTCCGCCAATGCCTCCGCCAGCTCGGT
The DNA here is from genome assembly GCF_046718885.1 of Bradyrhizobium sp. UFLA01-814. Lineage (NCBI taxonomy): Bacteria > Pseudomonadati > Pseudomonadota > Alphaproteobacteria > Hyphomicrobiales > Nitrobacteraceae > Bradyrhizobium > Bradyrhizobium sp. UFLA01-814. The sequence goes on from NZ_JAQOSR010000121.1 coordinate 22,006, forward strand.
CGATCCGGCCGAGGTCGCGAAATTCTCGAAGCTGTCCGATGAATGGTGGGATCCGCGCGGCAAGATGGCGCCGCTGCACAAGATCAACCCGCTGCGCCTGACCTATATCCGCGACGCCGCCTGTCGCAAGTTCGAGCGCAACGCCAAGAGCCTCAGCTGCCTGTCCGGCCTACGCCTGCTCGACATCGGCTGCGGCGCCGGCCTGCTGTGCGAGCCGTTCACGCGGTTGGGGGCCCAGGTGATCGGGATCGATCCCTCCGCCACCAACATCGCTGCCGCGAAGCTGCACGCCGACAAGGGCCATCTGTCGATCGACTACCGCTGCACCACGGTGGAGGAGATGGACGCCCGCGAGCGCTTCGACATCGTGCTGGCGATGGAGGTGGTCGAGCACGTCGTCGACGTCGGCGCCTTCATCAAGCGCTGCGCGGTCATGCTCAAGCCCGGCGGGCTGATGGTGGCGTCGACGATCAACCGCAACTGGAAGAGTTTTGCGCTGATCATTGTCGGCGCCGAATACGTGCTGCGCTGGCTGCCGCGCGGCACCCACGAGTGGAGCAAGTTCGTCACCCCCGCCGAGCTCGAACGCTATCTCGGCGACGTCAACCTCACCGTCACCGAGCAGGCCGGCGTGGTCTACAACCCGCTCGCCGACAAATGGACCGTGTCGACCGACATGGACGTGAACTACATGGTGGTGGCGGAAGAGGTGTGAGGCGATCTGCACCGGCATAACCGGTGTCGTCCCTGCTTCCGCAGGGACGACAGCGAGATTGTGGTGCAATCGGTGGAAATGTGAGACGTTGTTGCCTCCCGAAAGGTGTCGTCCCTGCGAAAGCAGGGACCCATAACCACCGGCCCAGATAGTCGGGCGAGGTCCGCGTTCCGAGCATGTACTATGTCTACATCCTCGCAAGCCGGCGCCATGGTACGCTGTATGTCGGCGTGACAAATTCCGTGCAGACAAGGCTCGAGCAGCATAAGGCCGGCAAGGGCTCGTCGTTTGTCAAAAGGTACGGCGTGTATCGCCTCGTGCATGTCGAGTCCTACCAACTCGCAGAAGAGGCCATCACGCGTGAAAAGCAGCTCAAGAAATGGAAGCGTGACTGGAAGATCGAACTGATCGAGCGCGAAAATCCCGAGTGGCGGGACCTTAGCGATCTGCTTGTCTGACTGGTGTGCCACGAACCGCTTCTTGTGGTTATGGGTCCCTGCTTTCGCAGGGACGACAGGGAGTTTGGGATATCGGCCTGCTCCTTCTCGCCTTAACGCCAGTGAAGTTAGCCCGGCTTTCGCGAATACATCCGGTGTCGTCCCTGCGAAAGCAGGGACCCATAACCCCCGGCCGACGTTGCTGAGCGCGATCTGAGTTCAGGACGCGTTCTGCTCTACATCTCGCCAAACCTGACCGGTGTTACGGCCCGTTCAATCATCGTGCCCCGAACCTGCACCTGCGGTCCCTGCTTCCGCAGGGACGACAGCGGGTTTGCGGCTCGATCGCAGGCCTGCCATGCGCCCACTCGATTGACCGCGTCAGCGGCAATCGGCACGCTGTGCGTCCCGCCGGTATGCTTTCCTTATCCCCCATGTCCACGATCGCCTCGCTCTGGATTCCCTTCACCATCGTCGCCGCGTTCGGGCAGGTGGCGCGCAATGCGATGCAGCGGCATCTGACCGGGCCGCTCGGGACCTGGGGCGCGACCAATATCCGTTTCCTGTTCGGCCTGCCGTTCTCGGTGGTGTTCTTCGCGCTCGCGGTGCTGCTGACCGGCGATCGCGTGCCGTGGCCGGCGGCGGCGTTCTGGCCGTGGCTGGTGACCGGCGCGCTCAGCCAGATCGTCGGCACCGGCTTCATGCTGCTGGCGATGAACGACCGCTCTTTCGTGGTGACCACGGCCTACATGAAGACCGAGGCGATCCAGACCGCGATCTTCGGCTTCGTCTTCCTCGGCGACCATCTCACCACTACCAAGGTGATCGCAATCGTGGTCGCCACCATCGGCGTCGTCATCACCGCGCTGCGGCCCGGCGGTCAAAAGAGCTTTGCCGACCTGCGCCCGACCGTGCTCGGCCTCGGCGCCGCCGCGGTGTTCGCGATCTCGGCGGTGAGCTTTCGCGGCGCGATCATAGCGGTGCCCTCGGTCTCGTTTGTCACGGCGGCCTCCTACACGCTGATGTGGAGCCTCCTCGTGCAGACGCTGATCCTCTCGGTCTATCTGTTGCTGCGCGCGCCCGACGTGCTGAGGTCGATCCTCAAGCTGTGGCGGCCCTCGATGTTCGCGGGCTTCATGGGCGCGTTCTCATCGCAATTCTGGTTCCTGGCGTTCGCGCTCACCGCCGCCGCCAATGTGCGCACGCTGGCGCTGATCGAGGTGCTGTTCGCGCAGGGCGTGGCGTATTTCTCGCTCAAGCAGCCGTTCTCGCTGCGCGAGGTGTTCGGCATCGTGCTGATCGTGATCGGCGTCGCCTTGTTGATCGCTGCGTAGACTCTTGTTTGACGCGTTTTCTTCACGCGAACCGGTGCCCGTTTCGCTCAAAAACGCTATCAGCCTTTGACGGCAACCAGCACCGCGCCCGCGGAGATCAGCGCGATCCCGATCCAGCCATAGGCCGACGGGCGTTCGCCAAGGAAGGTGGCGCCGAACAGCGCCACCAGCACCACGCTGAGCTTGTCGATCGGCGCGACGAGTGTGGCCGGTCCAAGCTTGAGCGCGCGGAAATAGCAGATCCACGACGCGCCGGTGCCGAGCCCGGACAGCAGCAGGAACAGCCAGCTCTTCGCCGAGATCGGGCCGGACTGGGTGAACTGCCCGGTCGCGAACAGGATGGCCGACAGCGTGATCAAGACGATCACGGTACGGATCAGGGTGGCGAGATCGGAGTTGATGCCCTCGACGCCGACCTTGGCGAAGATCGCGGTCAGCGCGGCGAAAACGGCGGAAAGAAACGCCCAGACCTGCCAGGAGGAGAATGAGTCGGGAGTCATGCTTCCTCGTGGCCGTCATTCCGGGGCGCGCGCAGCGCGAACCCGGAAATCCGGAGATTGTGGTGCGAGATTCCCCGATGCGAAATTGCGCATCTGAGGTCTGGTCCTTCGGACCATCCCGGAATGACGGAGTGAATCAGTTCCGGTCTTCCGGCAGCGTCGGCAGCGGCGAGACCTCGACGCCTTCGTCGATCAGCGCGCGGGCCTCCTCGGGCGAGGCTTCGCCATAGATCGGCCGGTGCTCGATATCGCCGTAATGCATCTTGCGCGCTTCGTTCGGGAAGCGGTCGCCGACATTGTCGGCGTTCTTCACGATGTGGTCGCGCAGCTCCTTCAGCTTGCTGCGCAGCTCGCGCTCCTGCGCCATCATCAGCGACGTCGATTCGTTAGGCGTCGCCTCGACGGGGGCGGACGGCGCCGGCTGGGCCGGTTCGCGGCCCTTCTTGCTGACGACCTGCGGCGCCATGATCGCGCGCTCGACCTTGTCAGAGCCGCAGGACGGGCAATCGATCAGGTGACGCCGCTCCTGCGATTCATAGGCCGAGGAGCTTTGGAACCAGCTCTCGAACTGGTGGCCGCGCTCGCAGCGCAGCGTGTAGCGGATCATGCCGAACCCCGGACGAGGTGCAGATGTTCCGGGCCGGCCTTGGGGTCGGCGATGCCGAAACGCCTGCCATGCTGCAGCGAGGGAATGGTCTTGCGCGCGGTCTCGACCTTGGCCGGATCGATCTCGGCCAGGAATACGCCCGGCTCGACGCCGCCCTCGGCGAGGATCTCGCCCCAGGGGTCGATGATCAGCGAATGGCCGAAGGTCTCGCGCTTGTTCTCATGCAGGCCGGCCTGCGCTGCTGCGAACACGAAGCAGCCGGTCTCGATGGCGCGGGCGCGCAGCAGCGTGTGCCAATGCGCCTCGCCGGTCTTGCGGGTGAAGGCGGATGGCACCGTGAGGAACGATGCGCCGGCCTCGGCCAGCGCGCGATACAGCGCCGGGAAGCGCACGTCGTAGCAGATCGTCAGTCCGATCCGGCCCCAGGGCAGGTCGGAGATCACGGCGGTCTCGCCGGGCTGATAATTGGCCGATTCGCGGTAGCTCTCGCCGCCCGGCAAATCGATATCGAACATATGGATCTTGTCGTAGCTCGCGAGCAGATTGCCCTCGGGCCCGATCAGGAACGAACGGTTGACCGCCTTCTCCGGCGAGTAGCGCAGCGCCAGCGAGCCGATATGCAGATGGATCTTCAGCTCGGCGGCCAGCGCGCGATACGCCTTGAGCGACGTGTCGTCCTCTTCGCTCGCCAAATGCTCGAACAGCGCCTTGCGGTTGAGCTGCATCATGTTGCTGACCTCGGGGGTCAGTACATATTTGGCACCCTGCGCGGCGGCCTCGCGGATCAGCCGCGTGCCCTGCTCGAGGCTCGGCTCCGGCAGCAATCCGGTGCGCATCTGCACCATGGCGGCGGTGAAAATGTTCTCCGTCATCAGGCGCCGCCTCCGTTGCTGAGCAGGCCGTCGAGCTTACCCTCGCGGTCGAGCGCGTAGAGCTCGTCGCAGCCGCCGACATGGGTCTTGCCGATGAAGATCTGCGGGAAGGTCGAGCCGGTACCGGCGCGACCGTACATCTCGTCGCGATAGGCCGGGTTGCTGGCGACGCTGAGTTCGGTGAACGCGGCGTTCTTGCGCGTCAAAAGCGATTTGGCCGCGGTGCAATAACCGCAGCCCGGGCGGGTGTAGATTTCAATGGCAGCGGTCATGGTGCGCTCGGTTGAACCAGAATGTCAGATTATATGGGAGCGCGGTGGGTATCGACAACCCGGGCAAACACCAGCACGTCGACCTGCGCGGCTTTGGCGCGGAGCAGCGCCCGCGCGCAGGCATCCACTGTCGCGCCCGAGGTCAGGACGTCGTCGATCAGGATCACGCGGCGGCCCTGGACGTCAGCCTTGCGTTCATGGGCGACCCCGAATGCACCCTGGACATTGCTGGCGCGATCCTTGCGTGACAGCCCGATCTGCTGCTCGGTGGCTCGGATGCGCCGCAACGCTTCGGCAGCCATTTTGACGCCGCTCTGGCGCGCGATCACCTTGGCGAGCGCCCCGGACTGGTTGTAGCGCCGGCTCCAGCCGCGCCGCCAGTGCAGAGGAACCGGAACCAGCAGATCGGCGTCGCGGAGCAATTCCTTCCCCGCCCGCGCCATCCAGCGACCCATTGTCGGCGCCAGATCGGTGCGATCCTGGTATTTCAATGCGTGCACCAGCGTGCGCGCGACATCGTCATAGCGCACCGCGGCGCGGGCGCGCTGGTAGGCCGGCGGATTGGCGATCGCCTCCATCGACAGCAGCTCGGGCCCGGGATCGTAGACAAAGGGAATCCCGAGCCGCGGGCAGAACGGCGGTGCGATGAACGACAATCTGGCCCAGCAGATCGCGCACACACCCTCGCCATCGACCGGCTCGCGGCACGAAACGCATAGCGTCGGCAGCGCGATATCGAGTGCCAGTCGCGCGGTGCGCAGCCACGCGCCCCCGACCGCGCCAAGCGCGCGCTGGACGTGACCGGTAATGGAGCGTGTCGGTGATGCCTCGGCGTCCATGGCGGGCGAGGCTAGCGTTTGAGCAGCGCCGGCTCAAGGCGCATTGCCTGCGGCGGCGGTCCGGCGTAACCAGCGGGCATGGCAACGCCCCCGCCCTCAGCCCCCATCCTGTTCGATCGCGCCTTGCTCGGTGCGCGGCTGGCGCGCGCGCGGCGCAAGGGGGCAGCGACATTCCTGCTCGATCGCGCCACAGAGGACATGGCGGACCGCTTGCTGGCGGTGTCGCGCAGCTTTTCGGCGGCGGCCGATGTCTGGACGCCGGGTGACGGGCTCGCGGACGCCCTGCGCGGACGTGTCGCCGCGGTCGATGCGATCGGTTTCAGCGAGGCGGAAGCGCTCGGTCTGCCGCCAGAGTCGCTCGATCTTGTGGTCTCCGCGCTCGCCTTCCAGTTCGTCAACGACCTACCGGGCGTGCTGGCGCAGCTCCGCCGGGCGCTGAAGCCGGACGGGCTGCTGCTCGCTTCGATGCTCGGTGGCGATACGCTGACCGAACTGCGGCAGAGCTTTGCCGCGGCGGAGGCCGAGTGCGAGGGCGGGGCGTCGCCGCGCGTCGCACCGTTCGCCGATCTGCGCGATATCGGCGCGCTGTTGCAGCGGGCCGGCTTCGCACTGCCGGTCACCGACGTCGACCGCGTCGTCGTGCGCTATGCCAGCGCATTTGCGCTGATGGCCGATCTCAGACGCATGGGCGCCACCAATGTGCTGCGCGAGCGCCGTCACACCTTAACCCGCCGCGCCACCATGCTGCGGATGGCGCAGATCTACGGCGAGCGCTTCGCCGATCCCGACGGCCGCATCCGCGCCACCTTCGACATCGTCTGGCTCTCCGGCTGGGCGCCGCATGAAAGCCAGCCGAAGCCGCTCAAGCCCGGCTCGGCGAAAGCGAGCCTTGAGGCGGCGGTGAAGGGAACGAAGCGTTAGGGACGCAACGCGGCAAGGCTCCCTCTCCCGCTTGCGGGGG
>NZ_JAQOSR010000122.1:0-28255 GCF_046718885.1 Bradyrhizobium sp. UFLA01-814
GCGCCCCCAGAAGCCACGCAAAAAAATGCCTGACACTGGCCTGCACCCGCGCACGCCCGATTGCGCAAAGCCCTCGCTTGCGGGGGAGGGCTGGGGTGGGGGTTTCTCCACGAGTGATATCGCGGAGAGAGCCCCCACCCGGATCGCATCTGGCGATGCGATCCGGCCTCCCCCGCAAGCGGGAGAGGCGAAGACAGCCCGTGGCGGCCGCTTCACCAGACGGCCATTGCGCTTCACCCCATGCCAAGCGCGCGCCGGATCGCGATCTCGACCGGCGAATACGCACCATCCGCACGTTCCAGCCGGTACGGCTCGCCGGCAGCGAGCGACGGCTGGGCCATGAAGCGCGGCGTCGTGCCCCGATGCTTCTGCGCGGCATGCACCAGCAACGGATGGCACAGATAGACCGTGCCGGCCCCGCCGGTTGCGAGCGCGACCTCGCAGTCGGCGCCGACATCGTCGAGCACCATGCGTGCGCGCCCGGCCTCGCCCGCCGGCGCGAGGTAGCGGGCCATCGGAAGGTGCGAGCCGACCCTGATCCGGGTCGGCGCGTCGTCCTCACCGACGTCGGAGAACAGGAACAGCATCAACAGCGCCCGGCCGCGCGAGACGACATTGGCCCGCCAGGCGGAGAAGTCGCTGCGCTCGTTGGGGTCGCAATCCTCGCCGGGGAAGCTGACGTCGATATGCCAGCCGGCATCGCCGGGATCGTCCGGATGCGGGAAGCGCACCGGAAAGGTTCCGATGTCGTCGCGCGGGCGCCAGCGGCCGGGACCGGCGATCTGATCGAACGCCCGGTGCAGCAGCGACGTGTTGATCGCTTCGCGAAACGGCGTGCCGCCGTACCCCGGCAACCGGATCACCGGTTGGGTCCAGGTCAAAGGGTCGTGCTCGCTGCACGGCAGGTCATGCCACATGATGGCGCGTCCCCGGGCGGCGAGTTCCCGGGGAAAGGCGCTGTCGATCCGGACAAAGCCCTGTTGGATGAATTGCTCGATCTGCGCGCCGTCAAGCGCGCGCGCATCGTTTCGACGGGTCATGATTGTCTCTCAAACTGTCGCCGGCCATCGCTGCTCCGCGATGCGCGGAACCTGACCGGCTCATTCGGTTTCACTGGAATCCCAGGAGCGAAAGCCCGTGGGGCCGCTCAGCGCTTCCGGGAGGAAGCGGGATCAGCCCAGGAAAAACACCGAAGCGATGTTGAGAGTGCGTGTCATCATGGCGGCGCGAACGTACAACCGGTACGCGCCGGTAGCAATCCGTGGCGATCCGTCGCCACTATTCGTCGCGATAGACCTTCTCGCGCTTCTCGTGGCGTTCCTGCGCCTCCACCGACAGCGTTGCGATCGGGCGGGCTTCAAGCCGCTTCAGCGAGATCGGCTCACCGGTCTCTTCGCAATAGCCGTAGGTGTTGTCTTCGATGCGCTGGAGCGCCGCGTCGATCTTGGAGATCAGCTTGCGCTGACGGTCGCGGGCACGAAGTTCGATCGCGCGGTCGGTTTCCGAGGACGCTCGGTCCGCGAGGTCGGGATGATTGACGTTCTCTTCCTGCAACGTCTGCAACGTGACCTTCGATTCGCGGAGGATCTCATCCTTCCAGGCCAGCAGCTTGGCGCGGAAATAATCGCGCTGCCGCTCATTCATGAAAGGCTCTTTTTCAGTCGGCCGGTAGTTCTTCAGCTTTTCCAAAGGCAGCCATGTCCCTGTCAGGCGGAGGGAACACAACCCCTCCGCGCGGCGCCTTATATAGCCACGTCATGTGACAGACAATATCTGCCACCGCGAAAGGCGGGCCGCCCCCAAGGCCTTGCACAGGCAAACTTATCCGCCCTGCCCGGGGACGGCCCTGCCGCCTCAATAACCGACCGTGAAACGGCGGCGGATATGGGCCGGACGCTCAATTTCATCGGCGAGTGCAACTGCGAAATCCTCGAACGAGATCGAGCTTTTGCCGTCGGCTGCGGTCAGGAGCTGGTCGGTCCCGAGGCGGAACTTGCCGGTCCGCTCACCGGCCACGAACAGCGCCGAGGGCGACAAAAAGGTCCAGTTCAGGTCCTTTTCCTGGCGCAGCAGGTCGAGGAACTCAGCCCCCTTGGAGGCCTCGGCCTTGTATTGGGGCGGAAAGTTGGGGGTGGTCACCAGGCGGACGCCCGGCGCCACCTCAAGGCTGCCGGCGCCGCCGACCACGAGATAGCGGCCGACCCCAGATGCCTTGGCAGCCCCGATCAGCTTGGCGGGGTCGCTGACCAGGAAATGGATCGAACTGATCGCGGCATCGTGGCCGGCCCACAGCGCGGCCAGGGCGGCCTGGTCGTTCGCGTCACCCTTGCGGGCGGTGACATTGGGCAGGCTGGCGATCTTCTCCGGGTTGCGGGCGATGGCGGTGACGGCGTGGCCGCGGCGGGCGAGTTCCGCGGTGATGCGCGAGCCGGCCTGGCCGGACGCGCCGGCGATGGCGATCTTCATCTCAAGTCTCCGATTGATAGTTTCCAATGGTGACTAGATAGCGAAATGGATGTAGGTGTGAAGAAGGCACTCTCGTCTCACCTGATCACGCCGGAGTAACCGCGATGAAAGCCACGAGCCTCAAGCCGGACGCCTATGCCGCCAATTGCCCGACGCGCCAGATCCTCGACCGGGTCGGCGACAAATGGGCGGTGCTGATCCTGCTGCTGCTGCGCGGCGAGCCGATGCGCTTCAACCAGCTTCGCCGCGCCATCGAAGGCATCTCGCAGAAGATGCTGTCGCAGGTGCTGAAGAGCCTGGAGCGCGACGGGCTGCTGCGCCGCCGGGCGATCGCAACGGTGCCGGTGACGGTGGAGTATTCAATCACGCCGCTCGGATCGACGCTCGCCGAAGCCGTCGATCCGCTGCGCGACTGGGCCGAACAGAATCTGAAGGAAGTGCTGGCTGCGCAGCGCCGCTACGACGCGCAGCGCAAGGCACTGGCGGCCTGAGGCACTGCGGCCTGAGGCACTGGCGGCCTGAAGGCACTGGCGGCGTGAGACAGGCGAGTTGATCGGGAGGAGCCTAGTATTGCCCGGCCTTGGCGAGCTCGACCTCGACGCGCAGTTCGATCTCGCCGAGCACGGCATCGAGGCCGGGGTCGCCGGAGGATTCCTTCAGGCTCGCCGCAGCGTCACGCAGCCGGTTCACCGTGGAGGAATCGAAATTGCCGGACAGCAGTCCGAGCTTGAGCGCGTCGAGCACGTCGAGCGCGCCCTTGCCGCGGGCCACCGAGCGCTTGCGGCGTTCGGTCGGGTCCTCGACGCCCTGCAGCGCGAGCAGCGCATCGAGGCTGGCGGCGGCCTTCGGCGCCGCGGTGGAGCGGACCTCTTCTTGCGCGGTCGTCGCATCCGGCAGCGAGAAGCCGCTCGACGAGGCGCGCCGCGTGGCGCCGGTGGACGTGCCAAGCGTGGTGCCGTTCGGTCCGTAGATGCGCATCGTCGTGATCCCGCAGGCCTGAATGGGCCGAGCATCGCTGTTTTATGGTTAACGGCGCGTAAACGACCCGGCAATTTCTGCCGCCGCGCGGCAGTTTCGCGCTCCCTGGCGAACCCGAGGAAAATGGCGGCCCGACAATTTCGATAAATATATCAAGACATTGCCCAAGCGAAGTGGAGTGGCACGCAGCTCGCATGGTTAATGGCGGATCGCCGTCATGGGAGTGTCGCGCAATCCGCGAGTTCAGTTCGAGGGGAGCATCGGGATGCCCGGCATCCGCATCGCAAATCTGTTCGGAGTGGCCTGCGTCGCGCTGCTGGCGCTGGCGGCCTCCGTCATGCCGGCGGCCGCGACGTCGCGGATCAAGGATCTCGCCAATATCGAGGGCGTGCGCCAGAACCAGCTGATCGGCTACGGCCTCGTGGTCGGCCTCAACGGCACCGGCGATACGCTGAACAACATCCCCTTCACCAAGCAATCGCTGCAGGCGATGCTCGAGCGCATGGGCGTCAACATCCGCGGCGCCACCATCCGCACCGGCAACGTCGCCGCCGTGATGGTGACCGGCAATCTGCCGGCGTTCGGCACCCAGGGCACGCGCATGGACGTCACCGTCTCGGCGCTCGGCGATGCCAAGAACCTGCAGGGCGGCACCCTGCTCGTCACCCCCCTGCTCGGCGCCGACGGCAATGTCTATGCGGTGGCGCAGGGATCGGTGGCGGTCGCCGGCTTCGCGGCCGAAGGTGCCGCCGCCAGCGTCGTGCGCGGCGTGCCGACCGTCGGCCGGATCGCCAACGGCGCCATCATCGAGCGCGAGATCGAGTTCGCGCTCAACCGCCTGCCCAATGTGCGCCTCGCGCTGCGCAACGCCGACTTCACCACCGCCAAGCGGATCGCCGCCGCGGTCAACGACTATCTCGGCGTCAAGACCGCCGAGCCGATCGATCCCTCCACGGTGCAGCTTGCAATCCCGACGGAATTCAAGGGCAACGTCGTCGCCTTCCTGACCGAGATCGAGCAGCTGCAGGTCGATCCCGATCTCGTGGCCAAGATCGTGATCGACGAACGCTCCGGCATCATCGTGATGGGCCGCGACGTCCGCGTCGCCACCGTCGCCGTCGCGCAGGGCAATCTCACCGTCTCGATCTCCGAGAGTCCGCAGGTCAGCCAGCCCAATCCGCTGTCGCGCGGCCGAACAGTCGTGACACCGCGCACCAGCGTCGGCGTCAGCGAGGACGGCAAGAAGTTCGCTGTCGTCAAGGACGGCGTCTCGCTGCAGCAGCTGGTCGACGGCCTCAACGGCCTCGGCATCGGACCGCGCGACCTCATCAGCATCCTGCAGGCGATCAAGGCCGCCGGCGCGATCGAAGCCGACATCGAGGTGATGTGATGGCGAGCCTGATCAACAGCACCACCGGCAGCATGCCGAACAAGGCGTTGATCCCGATGTTCAACGGCCGCCCCGATCCCGTGCTGCAGGACGCGCTGAAGAAGGTGACGCCGCAGCAGGCCGCCAAGGCAAAGGCGACCGCGACCGATTTCGAATCGATGTTCCTGAATTCGATGTTCTCGCAGATGACGACCGGCCTGAAGGGCGATGGTCCGTACGGCGACACCGTCGGCACCGGCGCATGGCGATCGATGCTGACCGACGAATACTCGAAGAATTTCGCCAAGGCCGGCGGCGTCGGCATTTCCAACGAAGTGTTCCGCTCGCTGATCCTGCAGCAGGCGAACAAGAGCTAGGGTTTCAAGGAGCAGCGCGATGAACCAGCGTCCACAGCAGCCGCGGCCAGTAGCGTCCGCCCCCGCCGCGCGGTCCGCGACGTCGACGCCGCCGGACGTCGCGCGTCTCGCCAACGAGCTGACCGAAGTGATGAGCGGCCTGCTTGCCGTCATCGAGCAGGAGACCGAGTTCGTCCGCGCCGGCAAGATCCGCGAGGGCATGCGGCTCGAGCCGCAGAAGTCCGAGCTGTCGCGGCGCTACATGCTCGCGGTGGAGCATCTGAAATCGATGCAGAAGATGCTGTCGCAGACCGATCCCGAGCTGCTCGCGACGCTGCGGCGGCATCACGAGACGTTCCGCGCCATGCTGCAGGTCAATTTGACCGTGCTTGCGACCGCGCATGCCGTCTCCGAAGGCATCGTGCGCGGCGTCAATGCCGAGGTGCAGCGCCGCAACATTCCGAACACCTATACCGCAAGCGGACAGCGCGCCACGCCGGGCCCCCGCAACATGACGCCGATCGCAGTGAGCCGCACGCTCTGACGTGTACGCTTACAATTTAGCTCAATTCGACGCCGCTCCAGCAGCGCGCCATTCAGCGTATTTTCTAACAGCCTATTGAGAGGTTCCCCGTAGAGTTGCGGACCGTGAGGGGTTGGGATTTGACTCAAGCAAACTAGTGCCTGTGCACTACGAGGCTGCCATGAGTACAGATTTCAACATCAAGCCGGTGGGGGCACCGGTCGCGGCGCCGATGGTCTCTCCCACGAGCGATACGGCGCAGAAGGCGGTCAAGACTGAACTGCCGGCGAGCCAGAGCGTCACCGCTCCGGAGCCGAGCGTGCGCGTCACCATCGACCCCAACGCCGTCAACGCGTCGATTTCAAATCAGGCTCCGTCGGTCAGCGACCAGGTGATCATCGACCGCGACGCGCGCGCCGTGGTCTATCAGGTGGTCGACAATCGCACGAATTTGGTGGTGAGGCAGTTTCCGGAAGAAGCCGTATTGCGCCGCCGCGCCTATTTCCACGCGCTCGATCTCAGCAAGGACGCGCCGACGCGGGTGCGTGCCACCGATCGCCGCGCCTAGGCGCGGACCAACGACCGCTCAGGTCTTCTGCGTGGCGTAGGCCTTGTCGAGATAGGTCGCTCCGGTGGCCGGATCGGTGACGACATTGGCGATCAACGCCGTCCCCTGCTGCACCAGCGCGAACTTGGTATCGCCAATCCGGAACCCGCCATCCTTGATCAGCACGTCCTGATACTTGCTGGTGCCGTCGCTCTGGTAGTGGACCTTGGCGCGGAAGCCATCGACGTTCGACACCGAGATGTTGAACGACTTGTTGTTGGCGTACTTGCCGCTCCAGCTGCCCTCATAGAGGTTCGGATCGACAGCCACATAGGGCGTCTTCGACGGGACCGTCAGGCCGGCGGCCTTGTAGTTGGCCGACAGGATGCTCAACACGTCGGCCATGCCGAGGGCTCCGTCAGGAATCGATCGATCAGCCGCGGCCCGAGAGGCCGGCGGCGATATTGCAATTGATATCGATCAGCGACTTCAGTTTCGCCGGATCCGGATTCATCTGGATATCGACGGTCTGCTTCATCACGAACACGCCGATATTGGCGATGTTCTGGCGAATCTCGAGCGGCTGCGGATTGTCGTCGCCTTGCGCGGCGCTGAGGAAGATCGACCACAACCGGCGATTGAACAGCAACGCGTGATCGAGCGCCTTGTCGGGACCGTTCCAGTTGGTCTGGACTTCCTGCAGCTGCCGCGCGGCCTTCAACAGCGCCTGCGCTTCGATTTCACGTGGGGACGCCGTCGTCGTGGAGGTACGAGCGTAGGCCTGGGCTGCATTCGACATTCAATGACCTCGATGGGATGCGGATTTCTTGAGCCGCGAAGACGCAATTCTAGCGCCCGATATTTATGCATCCGGCGCCTTTAAATATGGTTAGCAGCCGTTACGAAATGCGCCGTTCTGAGGGCATGGACAGACACCGTAATATCCCGGAGACAAAAGAAAACGGCGGGGTTTCCCCCGCCGTTCTCGAAGCACTTGCCGGCGCGCTTAGCGGAGCAGCTGCAGCACGCTCTGCTGGCTCTGGTTGGCGAGCGCCAGCGCGGAGACCGCGATCGACTGGCGGGTCGACAGCGCCTGGCTGTTGGCCGCTTCCTCATTGGTGTCGGCCAGCGTCAGGTTGGACGAACCGGTCTGCAGCACGTTGATCAGGTTCTTCGAGAAGTCCTGACGGATCTGCACGATCGACAGGTTCGAACCCAGCGTCGAGGCTTCGCTGCGCAACGAGGAGCTCGCCGAGCTAAGCGACGCAATGACGCTGTTCGCCGAGTTGTTGTCGAGGAAGTCGGTGCCCGCGGTCAGCGCCTTCAGACCGAGGCCGCTGGCATTGAAGGTGACGCCGGTGATGCTGAGCGTCGACTTGCCGGTCTCGTTGAAGGTCAGCTTCAGGCTGTCGCCGTTCAACAGGTTGATGCCGTTGAACGAGGCGTCCTGCGCCGTGGTCGTGATCTGCGCGATGGTGTTGTTGTACTGCGTGACCAGAGCGGCGCGCGCCGACTGCGAGGCCTGGTCGGCAACCGGCGCCGTGCCGGCCGCGCTGAACGTCGCAGTGCCGCCGCCGGTGTTGGTGAAGGTCACCGCACCGATCGTCGAGGAGGCCGCGTCGTTGGTCGTGGTGATGACGAGCTTGTTCGAGCTGTCGAGGCTCGCCGTCAGGTTGCTGGCCGCGAGCGACGTGTTCAGCTGCGCCAGCGACGTGCTGGCCCCGAAGGTGAAGCTGAAGGCAGGCTGACCAGCCGAAGCCGCGATCGCCAGCACGTCACCGCTCTTGATCGTGGTGCCGTCGACGAGGTTGGCAGACGTGCCGCCGAGCGCCGCGGTGGAAGTGACCTGCGACCTGGTGGTGTAGCCGGTCGGGCTCTGCAGCACCTGGTTGGCAATCGACTTCGCGGTATCGACCAGCTTCTGCAGCGAGGTGATGCCGGTGTTGGCGGCCTGCAGCACCTGCACACCGTTGCCGATGCCGTCGAGCAGGTTGTTGATGTCGCTGGCGCGGTTGTCGAGCGACTGCGCGGTGAAGAAGTTGGTCGGGTTGTCGAGCGCCGTGTTGACCTTCTTGCCGGTGGCAAGGCGGTTCTGCGTCGTGGAGAGCAGATCGGCGGTGGACTGGAGGGAGAGGAGGTTCTGACGAACGGAGGAGGAGAGAATGATATCGGACATTTTCATACCTTTCTGGTGTGAAACTGAGGAAAAAGCCGCTCCAATCCTTTCTGATCGGGCGGATGGCCGATCCTGCGGTCAAGCCGCGAAGGAAAAAGAAATCTCCAACACGGCATTTGAGACAAAGGCCGAAGAATAAAATTGTCGCCATTGGACGAGGCTCGTCCCGAAAACTACTGACATGACTGTCAATTCCGACGACGTGCAGACGTTCGCGCCCGCCCCTCGTTCACCAAGCATTAACCATCATGGGAAAGGATCGCTGTCGCATCGGCCCCTGCCCGCAACGGCGGCTGCTAAGCAGTGCCGAACCACTTCGCTCCGCCAACGAAGGCGTCGCGCGACTGCAGGCAAAAGGAGAACGGTCATGGCCCTGAAGGTCGAACTCAAACCGAACGAGCGCATCATCGTCGGCAATTGCGTGATCACCAACACCGACCAGCGCGCCCGCCTGCTGATCGACGGCGACCGCATCCCGATCCTGCGCGAGAAGGATATCCTGACGCCCGAGACCGCGGACACGCCGGCGAAGCTGATCTATCTCGCCGTGCAGCTGATGTATCTGTCGCCGGACCCGATGGCGCACCACCCGACCTATTTCAGTCTGGTGCGCGACATCATCACCGCGATGCCGAGCGCGTGGCCGTTCATCGAAAGCGTCAACAACTTCATCCTCAACGGCGACCTCTATCACGCGCTGAAGGAGTCCAAGAAGCTGATCGCACACGAAGAGAAGCTGCTGGAAACCGCGCGCGACCAGCAGAACGCCGATCGCGACGACGCGCGCAAGAGCGCGTAGAGTTTCCTGTTTTGACGCGTTTACTTCACGCGAACCGGCGTCGCTTGAAAACGCTCTAGCCCCACTCGCCTCGACGAAAAAGGCCTCCGCGCGGAGGCCTTTTTGCTGGCTGGAGTTAAGGGGCGCGCGATCAGCTGATCGGCAGGTATTTCAGCAGCGTCGTCTGATACAGCATCGACGTGGTCTGGTACGACGCCTGCAAACTGGTTTGCAGCGCGAGGATCTTGGTCGCGACCTCGTCCTGATTGACGCCCTCGACGGAGTCGAGCATCGTTTCCGCCATCCCCTTGAGCTGGGTCTGCCGATCGGTGGCCGCCTTGGTCGCGGTCTGCGCACCGGCGAATTCGGCCTGCACGTCCTGGATCTGCTGCTGACCGTTCTGCGGGGCGAGGTTGGCGCTCACGCGCTGCGCGAGCGCCGTCACCTGCGCGCTCGCATTCGGGTTGCTGGCATTGGTGGTGACGGCTGCGTAGACCGCAACGTTCTGCAGCAAATAGCGGAAGGCCTGCTCGTTGGCGCGCGCGCCATACTGCACGGTGATCGACTGATCGACCTGGGCGACCGCGGTGCCGCGCGCCGACCCCGGGCCATTCTCGCCGGTGTACCAGTAGACGGTGTTGCCGGGCGTGCCCGCGACCAGGTTGGTCGCGGTGTCGAACGGCGGTCCCCCTACCCTGAGCGGCGCCGGCGCTGCGGTGGTGTTGTTGGCGATGCCGAGCGCGCCGAGTGCCGCGGCGTTGGAGCTCGAGATCGACAGGCTCTCGCCGTCCGCGCCGTGCAAGGTGATCGCGCCGTTGCTGATGGTCGACGGGTTCTTGGTGCCGCTGATCTGGTCGATCTTGGTCATCAGCGTCTGCACGCTGTCGGTGACGTTGACCTGGTTGCCGGTGGCGCCCGAGGCCACGAAGGTGATCGGCGTGCCGTTCACCGTGATGGTGTCACCGGCGGCAAAGCTCGTCGACAGCGAGTCGGTGCCCGCCGCCCCCGAAAGGGCCGTGGCGCCGCTGATCGGCGCCGACGGCGTGTTATGGTTGTTGACCGCTGCGCCCGAGACGGTCGCGACCGGATTGAAGAAATTGTTGGACGCCGCGACGGCGGACGCCGCGACCAGCGACGTGTCGCTCAACGTCTTGATCGACGAGGTCAGCGTCGACTGCAGGTTGGCCGTCGTCGCCGCGGTGTCGGCGCCGATCAGGAACGAGCCGGCGGGCGGCGGGTTCGTCGTGGTCGCCGTGAGTTCGATCGCTTCGGTGGTGCCGTCGGGCAGCGTGAAGTTGAACTTGATCTTGTCGCCGTCCTTCGGATTGACGGCGCCGAGATCGACTGACGCGGTCTTCGGCGTGCCGGTCGGCTGCGTCACCGTGGCGCCACCCGTCAACGACGACTGCACCGACAGGAGCTTCAGGCCGAACGACGAGCCATCCTCGGCGATACTCGTGACCGTCGTGGTCGCCGGCGGCGACGAGACGCTCAGGCGCCCCATCATGCCGGCGCCCTGATCGGCCTGCTTGCGCTCATTGATGAGCTGCGTGAGGCCGGCCTGGGTTGCCGTGCCCTTGAGCATGGTATCGGCAGACACCGTGGCCGGCGTATCCATCGCGCGGCCGGAAAACAGATAGCGGTCGCCCGACTGGCTGTTCAGCATCGCGACCGCGTTGGCGAAGGCCGCCTGCGCTGTGATCTGGCCCGAGGTCTGGCCGCTGTCGTTGAGCGTCAGCGTCGCCGTCGTCGCGGCGTTTTTCACCTGGGTCCCGACGTCGGACAGGCCCTGCAAGGTGAGGTTGGCGACACTCAGGCGCGTGTTGAGATTGGTGGCGGTATCGGAGAACGCGTTGATGCCGCTGATCTGCGCGCGCAGGCTGAGCGCGAAACCGCGATCAAGCCCCTGCCCCGCATAGGTCGTCGATACCTTGCCGGTCGCAAGCTGCGTCGTCAGGTCATTGAGCTGATTCCGCAGGTTGAGGATCGTGGTGCCGATATAGGAAGTTCTGCCGCTTACGCCGTCGATCGACATGTTACCCTCACGTGAGCTGCAGCAGCGCGTCGTACATCTGCTTGATCGACGACATCACGCGCGCATTGGCGGAATAGGCGTTCTGCAGCGAAAGCAGATGCGCCATCTCCTCGTCCATGTTGACGCCGGAGGTCGAGTCCATCTTGGTCTGCAGCGTGTTCAGCACGACGTCCTGGCCGTCAGCGAGTTGCTTGGCAGCGGTCGCGGACTCGCCCTGCTGGCTGATGAACTGCTTGGCAAAGTTCAGCAGCGTGCCGGTGAACGGCGCGCCTGACGTGCCAAGGCCGGTCTGCGGCGAATAGCTGTACGAGGCGTTCGACAGCTGGTTCAGAACGAGGTTGGCGCGCGTGGTGTCGCCGGCCGGCGTCTGCGGATTGGTCGAGTACACCACCATGCGCGAGGGATCGCCGATCAGGCCAGTGTTGACGCTGATGCGCGCGGCAAGGCCGGTCGTCTGCGAGCCGTTCGCGGTGATCGCGCCGGTGTAGAGCCCGCCATTGTCGGTGAACAGCGGAAGGTGCGGATCGCCCGAGGTCAGCGACGAAACCGTCGAGGTGACCGACGCCGCGGTCACATCGGCCTTGTTGACGGCGCCGTCGTCGAGCACGCGCAGCGTCGACCCCGACGGATTGGAGAATTGCAGGCCGGTTCCGCCGAGTGCGCCGTTGAGCTGAGACAGCACCGAGCTCATGCCGCCGGAGAAATCGATGCCCAGCACCTCGTCGTTCGGATCGACGGTCGCGGTGTTGCTCAGCGGCAGCACGCTCGGATCGTCGACGCGAACGATCGACAGATTATGCGTGAGGCCGGTGGTGTTGTCCTTGTAGGAGACGTGGATGGTGTTGCCGTTCTGCAGCCCCGAGAGGTCGAGGTCGAAGCCGGACTGCGCTCCCGCCGTCGCCGCGGTGCCCGCGGTCGTCTTGTCCGACAGCGCGCTCGACATCGCGGCGGCGAACTGATCGATCTGTGTCTGGGCCTGGGCCAGCGTGTTGTCGCGCAACTCGAGATAGGCGGCGATCTTGCCGGAGCGAATCGAGTTGGTCGACACCATGTCATAGGTGCCGCCATGCGGGAACGTGATGGTGATGGTGCCGACGGTGCTCTTGGTCGGGTCGGTATTGTACAACGTGTTGGGCGTCATCGTGCCCTGGGCGTTGAAGCTGAGCGTCGCGGCCTCGGTGCCGACCAGCTGCACGCCGGAATTGGTGAACACGCTCACCTGGTTCTGGCTGTTGGTGACGGTGCGGATGTCCATCAGCTGCGAGAGCTGCGTGACGTAGCGGTCGCGCTGATCGAGCAATGCCGCGGTCGAGGCATCGGTCGTGCCGCCATTGGCCGCCAGCTGGACATTGAGGCGCGCAATCTGCTGCATCGCATTGTTGGCGCTGTTGATGGAGTCGCTGATGCCGGCCTCGGCGTTGGCGCGCAGCGTCTGGATTCCCTGCGAGGTCGCGTTGAGCTGCTGCGCCATCGATTGCGCGGCATTGATCACGCCGATGCGGGCCGACTGCGATTCCGGGCTGGTCGACAGCCCCTGCAGCGCGGTCAGGAACTTGTTGTAGGCGTCCTCGATCGTGCCGGTCGAGTCGGGATTGCCGTACACGCCCTGCAGATTGGCCAGGAAGTCCGAGCGGACGTCGGCGTAGGCCGCTCCCGACGTCTCGGTGCGAAGCTGGGTCTGCAGGAATTCGTCGAGCTGGCGGTTGACGCCGGTGATGAGGACGCTCGATCCGTACTGGCCGGTGGTGCCGGTGACCTGGTTGAGCGTCTTCCTGACGTAGCCGGGCGTCTCCGCGTTGGCGACGTTCGACGACACGAGCGAGAGCGAGGCCTGCGTGGCGCGCAGGCCCGACATCGCGGTGGAAAGGGCTTGGCTCAAACCCATGATGTGTACTCGCCTTTACTTCTTCACACGTGCAGCAACGACGCGATCAGCGCACCACGTTCAGGAGATCCTGCACCATCGAATTGGTTGTGGTGATCACCTTGGTGTTCGCCGAATAGGCCTGCTGGGTCACGATCAGCTTGGTGAACTCGTCGGCAATATCGGTGTTCGAACTCTCGAGCGAGGAACCGACGATGGTGCCCGCCTTGCCGAACAGCGCCGCGCCGGACTCGTCGGTCGCCTCGAACGCACCGCCGTCGATGCGCTTGAGGAAGTTGGTGCCGTTGAAGGTCGCCACCGAGATTTCGGCGAGGTCGATGTTGCGGCCGTTGGTGTAGTTGCCGACGATGCGGCCGTTGGTGGAGACGCTGACCGACTGCAGCTGGCCGGCGGGGAAGCCGTCCTGCTGGATCTGGTTGACCTGAACGTTGCCGTTGGCGTCAGCAAACTGGGTCACGCCGCCGGAGCCGAAATTGATCACAGGGCTGCCGAGCGACACGCCGTTGACGACGGCATTGGTGAGCGCCACCGAGGAGATCGCCGGCGACATCTGGCCGTTCGA
Source organism: Bradyrhizobium sp. UFLA01-814 (assembly GCF_046718885.1). Classification (NCBI taxonomy): domain Bacteria; kingdom Pseudomonadati; phylum Pseudomonadota; class Alphaproteobacteria; order Hyphomicrobiales; family Nitrobacteraceae; genus Bradyrhizobium; species Bradyrhizobium sp. UFLA01-814. The sequence goes on from NZ_JAQOSR010000122.1 coordinate 13,676, forward strand.
GGCGAAGGTGAAGTTGACGTTGACGTTCTGCCAGGAGACCTGCGTGCCGGTCGCATTGGGATTGACCTGATAGAACAGGTTCCAGGTGTCGGTATGTCCGCTGCCCAGCGAGGAGCTGTCGGTCTTGGCCCAGCGGAATTGCAGGTTCACCGGCGCGCCCGACACGTCGTAGGCCGTGACGGCGCCGCCCGAGACGGATTCGTTCAGAAAGGTCGAGTTGTCGTTGCCGACAACCTGGCCGGTGCCGACCGTGCCGCCGCCGCCGCGAACCGCAACCGCCGAGCCGGTGAAGCCGAGCGCTGCGAAGGCGGTCGCGTTCGAACTCGTCACGTTGAGGTCGGCCAATTTGCCGGAGTGCAAGGTGATCTTGCCGCCGCTGATCGTCGATGACGTCGTGGTACCGGTAATCGAGTCGAACTTCGCGAGCAGCGTTCCGATGCTGTCGGTGACGTTGAGCTGGTTGCCGGTCGCCCCCGAAGCCACGAAGGTGATGACGGTCCCGTTGACCGTGATCGTGTCGGCGGGCACGACGGGCGGGCCGGCAGAGCCGGCGCTGAAGTTGGTATTGATCGAATCGGTGCCGGCTGCGCCCGAAAGCAGGGTCGCGGCGGTAATGGCCACCGACGGCGTCGCCTTGTTGTTTTGCGCGGTGCCGGTGATGGTGGAATCGGTATACGGCGCAGCCGGCGTGCCCAGCACCAGCGGATTATTTCCACTGCTGAACGCGCCCGGCCGGATCAGCTCGGAACCGGGAACCGAAGTGTCGTGCGCCGTGGTCAAGGGATAGGACGCGAGGTTGGCGCGATAGTCGATCTTGGTGGTCTGCTGCGCCGGCAGGAAGTCGTTCTTGAATTGCAGCACCTGCGGCGATGAGCCCGCCGGGTTGCCGGTGGTCGGGTCGATCGGCACGCCCTCGAGATAGTAGCCGGCGCCGTTGACGAGATAGCCGTCCTTGTTGAGCTGGAAATCGCCGCGGCGGGTGTAGCGGTCGACGCCGTCGAACACCGGCGCGCCGTCGGTGAAGCTGCCAGGCTTCTGCACCGCGAAAAAACCGTTGCCGTTGATCGCCATGAAGGTCGCGACCGATGCCGACTGCACGTCGCCCTGCACCGAGTTGGTCGAGCGGGACTGCGCGGTGACGCCGCCGGCGAGCTGCGCGGTCAGCGCGGTCTGCGGGACGAGGTCGAGGAACGAGGTATCGATGCGCTTGAAGGCGGTGGTCTGCGAGTTGGCGATGTTGCCGGAGATGTTTTCGAGCGCGTAAGACCCCGCGCGCAAGCCACCGACAGCCGTCGTGAGAGCGCCGAAGATACCCATGACATGTTCTCCAATTCGATTCCCGGCGGCTGGCAATCACAGGAATGGCCGCATCGGCGGAGCATGTCGCAAAGGTCGTGCCACGAAACAAAACGTAACAAAATCATCCGCTTGAAAAAAATACCCCGGTCGTTCGACCGGGGCACATTTGCCGGGAGCGGCAACAATTGCCGGGAAGGAATGTCAGGTCGCCGACGGCGCCGCCGGGTGAAACACCAGCGCGAAACCGTCCATGCAGTAGCGCAGCCCGGTCGGTTTCGGGCCGTCGTCGAAGACGTGGCCGAGATGGCCGCCGCAGCGGCGGCAATGCACCTCCGTGCGGACCATGCCGAAGGTGCGGTCCGACGTCGTGCCGACCGCATTGTCCAGCGGCTTCCAGAAGCTCGGCCAGCCGGTGCCGCTCTCATACTTGGTCTCGGACGAGAACAGCGGCAGGTCGCAGCCGGCGCAGGCGAAGGTGCCCTTGCGGTGCTCCTTGAGCAGCGGGCTCGATCCCGGCCGCTCGGTGCCCTGGTTGCGCAGGATCTCGTATTGCTGCGGCGTCAGCTGCGCGCGCCATTCGGCCTCGGTCTTCTCGATCTCGAATTTCTCGGCGGCCTGCGCCGGCGAGGCGCGCAGCCAGCGAAAGGCGGCGAAGCCGAACAGGCCGGCGACGGAAGCAAGCAGGATGCGGCGATCGATCATCAATCATCTCCGGTGCGGACGGCTCAGGGGGCGTGCCCCGAGGTTCGTCAACAGATACGAACCCCGCCGGCGGACGTTACATCCGCCCGTCGGAGATCCGCTCACTTTCTTGCGAGGCATCCGGATACGGCGCCTCGCCGTCCTCGATCTGCCTGGGCGCGGGCGGCCGCGCCGGCCGCACCCCCGACGGGGGTGGACGGCGGGGTGCGGGTCCCCTGGTTCCCGCCCTGAGATTGGCCTCGGCGAGCCGCGCCTCCCGCAGGCGCTCCTTCGCACGTGCACCCTCGCGGTAGCGCGCCAGAACACCCGCCGCGGACGCGGCGCCCCTCGCCCACAGGCTGACGAAATGACCGGCGACGCGGCCGGTGGTGCCGCCGGCCCAGACCAGCTCGAACGGCGAAAACAGCCGCCAGCGGTCGTCGCCCCACAGGATGCTGCGCGCGATCAACTGCCCGGCGAGCGCCGAGGTGTTGAGTCCCTGCCGGCCGAAGCCGCTCGCCACCCACAGGCCCCGGCGCAACTGGCCGATCTGCGGCATGCCGTGCACGGTGACGCCGACCGCGCCACCGAACATCTCCGCGATCGGAACCTTGCCGAGTTGCGGAAACACCGTGGCGATGCGGCGCTGCACCGCCCCGCCAAGCCGCTTCGGCCGTGCGTCCCAGGTGGTTTCGGGGCTCGCCCACAACAGCCGATCGCCATCGACGACACGGAAATGGTCGATGCCGTTGCTGTCGACGACCGAGCCGGGAAACGCGATGGTCTCCGCCAGCCGCTCCCCGAGCGGCTCGGTCAAAGCCGCGTAGCGCCACACCGGCAGCAGCGTATCGGACAAGCGCTTCAACGGCGCGCCGAGATGGATGTTGCCGGCGAGGACAATATGGTTGGCGCGCAGCCGCGCCGTCGGCGTCACGATGCGTTTGCGGATGCCAGAAAAATCGATGCTGACGACCGGCGTCTCCTCGAAGATCCGCACGCCCGCCCGCATCGCCAGCGCGGCGAGGCCATGCACATATTTGCGGCCATCGATCTGGAACGCCTTCGGATAATAGATGCCGTGGAAATAGCGGCCGGTCCTGAGCACGCTGCGCACGCGATCGACCTGCCAGCCCTCGACCTCGGTCGCGAAATCCTCGCCCAGCGTCTGCAGGCGGCCGATCAGCGCCTCGCCGACATCGACATTGGAGACCTCCAGCGCGCCATCACTCGGCTTGATGCCCGGGATCAAATCTTCGGTAGCGGTGGCGCGGACATAATCGGCGCCCTCCTTCGACAATGCCCACAATTCGCGGGCATCGTCGAGGCCGACGCGCTCGATCACATCTGTCATCGGCAGACCGAATCCCGGCATCACGGTGCCGAGATGATGACCGGAGGCGTTCCAGCCGATCTGGCGGCCCTCGAGCACCGCGACGCTCGCGCCGAGCCGCGCCGCCTCCCGCGCCACGGTCAGGCCGGCCAGCCCGGCCCCGACCACGCAAATGTCGACGTCGAGGTCGAACGCCAGACGGTCGCCGAACTGCGAGTCCGCCTGATCGGGGCCGTCTGCCGCACTTGTGGAACTCTCGCTCATGGCGTTTCTTACGGACCGCTGCGGCGCTTGTCACCTTGTCCAGGGCATGAGCCTGTAGATTAATTCGACCTGACCGAATCGAGAATGGAAGTCCATGCGCCGTTTGCTGCTGCTGCGTCACGCCAAGACCGAACACGACGCGCCTTCGGGGCACGACCAGGACCGCCGCCTCGACGAGCGCGGCCACCGCGATGCGGCGGAGATCGGCGGCTGGATCGCCCGTCGTCCGCCCCTGCCCAATCTGGCACTGGTCTCGCCGGCAGTCCGCACCGCACAGACCTGGGACATCGTGCGCGAGGCGCTGAAGGGCGCCGGACCTGCGCCGAAAGTCGAATTCGTGCCGGACCTCTACGGCGCCGATCCCGTGCAATTGCTGACCGCGATCCGGATGGCTTCGGTCACCGATCCGAAGCGGCTGATGCTGATCGGCCATAACCCCGGCATGCACGAGCTCGCGCTGACGCTGACCGGCAGCGGCGACGAGGCCGCAAAGCGCGCGCTCGGCGACAATCTGCCGACCTCGGGGCTCGCCGTCTTCGACTTCGCGACCGACGACTGGAACGACGTCTCGTTCCGGCGCGGCAAGCTCGTCCTGTTCGTCAGCCCTAAACTGTTGAAGCAAGCCTCGCGCAGCTGACGCAAGCGGACAGCGCCGCTCCGCCATGCTATATTGACGTCTGCGCGACAGGGGGACCGGTTCGCGTCGATACAGAACGACTTCAAGAACAAGAAGGCGCGCGTCCCGGCACAGGGACCAAACGGCTCCAGACCAATCGCGGACAGGAGGCGCAGATGTACAAGTCCATTCTCGTGCCGATCGACCTCGCCGACACCGATCTGGCGAAGCCGGCGATCGCAACCGCTGCAACATTGTCGCAAACATGGAACGGGACGGTGCGTCTGCTCAACGTGCTGCCCATGACGCCGGTGATGCTCGCCGAATACGTGCCGGCGGATTTCGACAGCCAGCAACGTGAAACGTCGGAAGAAGCGCTTGCGATCGTCGCGCGCGAATCCGGCATCGCGCCCTCCCGCATCTCGGGCGTGGTCCGCCAGGGCGGCATCTATCACGAGATCCTCGAAGAGGCCGCGACCATGAAGGCCGACCTGATCGTGATGACCTCGCACCGGCCGGCGATGCGCACCTACTTCCTCGGCTCCAATGCCGGCCACGTGGTGCGTTACGCCAAATGCTCGGTGCTGGTGGTGCGGCATTAAAGCGGGATGAGTTATGGGGCCGTCGCAGGCGGCGCTGCCAAAATATCGAAAACAACCCCATGCAAAGGAGTCGGCGGCTGCCGGGGTCGACCAGGCAACTTGACACGTCGGGCAACTCAGGGATATTCTTCTAATATTCCGAAATTGTGCATACATCCCCTCCCCACACTGTCAGAACGGGCAACTTGCCTGAGCGCAGCCGAGCCGCCCGCGGTCGATTGCCCGACGATGCTATCCGCGTATTCTCGTCTTCGATGTGTTTGAGGGTTCTGGGAATTGACTTCACCAGTTCAGTATACGGAGCGACATTGACGAAGAGGGGCGGCGTTGTCGAATATTGTCAAGGAATTGCGGAAAGGTAGCGCACGCAAGAGCGCCGGAAGACGCCCCTTTCCGTGCGTTCGAGACCTCCTCGCCGACCATGCGGAAACTGCGCCGGAGCGCTATGCCATTCTGGCCCCGGCGCGCCGCCCGATGACGTATGGCGCGCTATGGACGCAGGCAAATGAAGTGGTTTTCGGGTTGCGGAACGTCGGCGTGCGCCGAACTGACAGGGTCGCGGTCGTGTTGCCGGACGGACCAGAGGCTGCAGTAGCGGCGATCACGGTTGCGGCCGGCGCGGTTTGTGTACCTCTCAATCCGGGTTTCACCTGTGATGAATACCAGCGTTATTTCGGCGAATTGCAGCTGGCGGCGCTATTGACGCACGCTGACTTGAATTCGGCCAGCCGACGCGCCGCCCAAATCCAGGGCGTGCCCGTGATCGATGTGTCGATGCGGCCCAACGAGGGAGCCGGCGCGTTCAGCGTTGGCGGTCGGGCACCGCAGTTCCTGGTTGACGACGAGTTTGCGTCCAGCGCTGACGACGCGTTCATCCTGATGACATCTGGCAGCACGTCGCGGCCCAAAACGGTCCCTCTGACCCATGCGAGCGTCTGTCTGTCGGCCGACAACGTTTGCGCCGCCTTGGAGCTGGAGGCTCGCGACCGATTGCTAAGCGTACTGCCTCTCTTTCATGGGCATGGCTTGATCTCGGGACTTCTGGCCGCGCTTGCGGCAGGCTCCAGTGCGGTCTGTCCTCCCGGCTTCGATGCAACAGCCTTCTTCGTCTGGCTGACGGAGTTTCGACCGACCTGGTACACGGCGGTACCGGCAATCCATCGCGCACTATTGGCAGCGGCGGATCCCTACAGGCAGGCTGCACGGCGGTCCTCGTTGCGGCTCGTTCGTTCGGCTTCGACGTCTCTGTCGTCGGAAGTGCTCGACGGACTGGAAGCGTTGTTTGGTGTTCCCGTTATCGACACCTATGGCATGACGGAGGCTGCCACCCAGATCGCTGCAAATCCCTTGCAGCGGCGAAAGCGCGATTCAGTCGGCCGGCCGGCCGGCCCCGAGATCGCGATACTGGACAGGGTGGGTCGTCGCTTGCCATCCGGCAAACGTGGAGAGATCGCGCTGCGAGGTCCCACCATAACCAGGGGATACGACAATGATGCCGACGCTACCGCGTCCGCGTTTCAGGACGGCTGGTTCCGGACCGGAGACGTCGGATACCTGGACGCCGACCGGTATCTTTTCATCGTCGGTCGCATCAAGGAGATCATCCATAAGGGCGGGCAGAAGGTTGCCCCCGCCGAGGTAGAGGGCGCTTTGCTGAGCCACCCGGCCGTGATCGAAGCCGCTGTTTTCCCTGTTCCCCATGAGCGACTAGGCGCGGACGTCGCCGCCGCTATCGTGCTGCGTCAGGACGCAAAGGTGAGCGCACAAAGTCTCCGAGACTATGCCCGAGGACGCCTGGCCGGGTTTAAGGTCCCTGGCCTCATCGTGATTGTACCGGAGATCCCGAAAGGCCCCGGCGGGAAGATCAAGCGCAGTGAACTTGCGGCCCGCTTTTCCAAGACTCGACCAATCCAGAACGGCGGCAAGGGAGTTGCGCCCAGCTCGGAATTGGAGCGTCAACTGGCCGGTATCTGGCAGGACATTTTGGAGATCGATCAGATCAGCGTTGACCAAGATGTCTTCGCGCTCGGGGTGGATTCGCTTGCCATGACGCAGATGATTTTGCGTGTGGAAGAGCGCTTCGGCAGCCCCCTGTCATTCGAAGATATCTTCAATTGGCCGACCGTTGCGGCTCTTGGGCTTCACCTTGAATCATTGAGAGGGGGCGCCGGCTCGTTGGTGCGCCCGCACGATCCGCAACCGCAGATTTCGCGCGCTGATGGAGATGACGCACAGGCGGTGTCCATCGTGCAGGAACGCATGCTGCGCATCGAGCGAAAGCTACCCGGATTGCCCCAGTTCAACCTGCCGTTCGCTTATCGATCGCAGGGCCGACTCAACATTCCCGTGCTCGAGCAGAGCCTTGCCGAGGTCGTGCGTCGGCACGACATGCTGCGCACGGTGTTTATCTGGCAGGGTGATGTCCCCCTCGCTCGCGTCGTGCCGGACGTCGACGTCAGATCAATCCTGACCGTGAAGGATTATGCAACCCCGGTGCATACCGGAGATGCTCGAGCCACGGAACTTCTGCTGGTAAAGGCGAAGTTGGAAGCCGAACGGAGCTCCCTGGCGCCGATCGACATGAACAATGCGCCACTGTTCCGGGCCTATGTCTTCCGGCTCGATGCCAGCGACCATGTTTTGCTTCTGGTCATGCACGACATCATCATCGATGGCTGGTCGATGGCAATCTTCATGGAAGAGCTTCTGAAGATCTATGCCGCTGCGATTTCCGGTGCGAAGGTACAACTGCCCGAACCATCGCTTCAGTTTTCCGATTTCGCTCGCTGGCAGCGTTTGTGGTCCAGCACCGAGGAAGCAAACAGGCAGTTCGCTTATTGGAAGCGGTGCCTCGACAAAGCCTCACCTCCATTTGCAGCCCCGAAAAGCAGCGTTGGAGGTGAATTGACCTCGCGCGTTGTTCAGGAGCCTTTTCAAATATCCAACAATCTGGTGACGCAGCTCAGCGCCATGAGCCGTGACCGGGGCGCAACCCTGTTCATGAGCTTACTCGCCGGTTTCAAGACCCTGCTGCTGCTCCGGAGCGAGCGCAACGACATTTGCGTCGCGACCTTGATGGCCAATCGGTCTCAACTCCGGACAGAACGCGTGATCGGTCCGTTCGCGAACACCACGATCATCCGCACCCAACTTGATGCTGATCTGACCTTTGGCGAAGCGCTCAATCGCGTGCGCAGAGCCGTCCTGGAGGCTTACGCCAGACAAGAACTTCCCTTCGATATCATTGCCAGCCGACTGGCGGAAGAAACCGGCCTGTGCCCGGCATCTCTCGTTCAAGTTTATTTCGTTCTCCAGGTTGCGTTCCGCCGGACGCTCGAGCTGCCCGACCTGACGGTCCGGCCGTTCGGCTATCAGGAAGAACGCTCTGCCATGCCGATTGATCGCGCTTGGCTTTCGATGACCCTCAAGGACACCCCGTCGGGAATGACCGGCATATGCGGGCGCAAGGACGACTTGTTCGAGCCAAGCACCGTCCAGAATTGGATTGCCGATTACACGGCAATCCTGGCCAATGCAGCCGCAAACCCCAACGCGCAGCTTGGCCGATTGATTGATCCTTGAAACGATCAGGTCAGTCGCACCAAGCCGGTGCCAAAAGTGCAACGCTTTGTGCCGGTGTCACGCCACGCGCAAGCTCGCCCAAAATTCGTCGGAGCCGAGTATCATCCCGCTTGATTATCCACTAGAAATTGTCGACAATTCAGCCGTGTATTGGACAAGGGATTAATCAAATCTAGTTTTGCCACTTTGGAGGCGGCGATGTGTAGATTTGCAGTGGATCTCATTGACTTCGAGGAATTGACCGCGGCGCAAAAGAAAGCACTGCTGAAGGACCTACAGAAGCGCAGGGATGCTCTGCAAGCGCAGCTGGAGGATGTCAATGAATCGCTGAAGGGCGTCAATCAAGCGCTCAAGACGGTCCAGAAAGTATCTAAGGGCCGTTAGTGCCCTGGCCCAGCGCCCGACAAAGCTGCAATCTGGTCTCGGTCCGTGCAGGGGCTCCGTATCGGAGCTCAAGGCAGCGTCCAAATATGCGCTTGCCGAATGCGGAAGAGACGGCGGAGCCCTGAGCAAGGGCACGCAAAATCGACGCTGCTCCGGGTAGCAGGATGTGAAGCCCGTTGGTCACCTCATGGCCGGCCACCGTTGCTCTTGTGTCAGGGTTGGATTCCGAGCGCCTTAAGTATGGGCGTCCACTGGGCGTAATCCCTCTCATGCATCGCTCGTGCCTCAGCACCGGATCGCCATGCATGCTTGAATCCAACATTCTTCAGCTTTTCCTGAGAACCTTGCGACGCTTGCCGGAAAATCTCGGCGAGGCGGACGACTTCCTCCGCTGATGTATCCGGCGGAGCGAGGATGCCGACCCATCCTTCCGTCTCAATCCCGCTACCGGTTTGCGCAATCATCCGAAGCGAATCTTGAAACGGGAGAAAATCTGGAAAAGGAACAATCGCAACCGCGACGTGCCCCCCAAGGACGCTGAGGATCGCCGGCGCCGACCCTTGATACGGCACGTGCACCATCGGCACTCCGTAGTCACTGAAAAGCTTTGTGCCTATCAGATGGGGAATGCTCCCGGCGCCTGCGGTGGCTACGGTGCGATATTTCTCCTCGCGCGAGGCTTCCTGCATGTATTCAGCAAGGTGCGCGGGAGCGTCTTTTCTCGTGACAGCAACGTAGGAGAAGGTCGCCAAAATTCCGATCGGCACGAGCCCGCTTTGGGGTGACGTCCTGAGCGACGACGTGGAGGACATGAACAAGAGCGTTCGAGTCCCCTTTTGCCGAAGGATCCAATCCGCCGCTATCGCCCCTCCTGCGCCAGGTCGATTTTCCACGATCGTGGAAATTCGCGCCATCTGCTCGGCTGCTTCAGCCACGATTCTGGCCGCGGTTGAGGAGGTTCCCCCTGCTGCAAATCCCACGACCAATGTAATCTGCCCTTCATTCGGCAGGGCGGGACTGGAGAGCATCACAAGCGCGGCGAGAAATAGCGGCGTGAGTCTCGTCATGCACTGATCCCTTTCCGCCGGGTATCGCGATTTTCAAAGACAACTGGACCACGCGCCCTTCAAGGGCGCAACCTCCGAAAGAACGTCATCCGACCAGCCGGCGCTCTCGGGCACCCTGCAAGCGGGACCATCCGTCCGCGACTCGCACGCGGTTCGCCATCAAAGCAGGCAGAATTCGATACCGGGGGCGATCTCGCCAAGCTCGCACGCGGGCTGGCACTAACTGAACAACACCGGTGTTCGGAGCCCGATAGACACCTCCTTCTTCTGACAATAGTCTTTGACTAAAGATCGGATCGGATCAGGGCGAGCTTTTATGGCCGCAGACCGTGTGGAACGGCGACTGAGTGCTATTTTCGTGGCCGATGTGGCTGGCTACAGCCGCCTGATGGGTGCTGATGAGGAGGGTACGCACGCCCGGCTGAACGAACATCTGTCCGCGCTCCTCCATCCCGAGATCGAAAAGCACGGCGGGCGGCTCATCAGGAGCGCCGGGGATGGAATTTTGGTGGAGTTTGCCAGCGTGGTCGGCGCGATGCGATGCGCCGTTGCGATACAGCGTGGCATGATCACTCGAAACACCGATGTGCGAATTGAAAAGCGGATCGAGTTCCGCATTGGCATCAATGCCGGCGACATCATCATAGAAGGCGGCGATATCTTTGGGGACGGGGTAAATGTTGCGGCTCGGCTCGAGGCGCTTTGTGAGCCGGGCGACATCTGTGTATCGCAACGCGTACGAGAAGATACGCAGGATAAGCTTGACGTCGAATTCGAAGATAGTGGCGAGCATCAACTGAAGAACATTGCACGGCCGGTGCGGGTCTATCGCGTGTCGTTCGGCAACGCTCCGGCGCGACCGGCGCTTGCGCTTCCCGACAAGCCATCGGTCGCCGTCCTGGCTTTTGAGAATATGAGTCGCGACCCGGAGCAGGAGTACTTTGCGGATGGAATTTCGGAAGACATCATCACCGAGTTGTCCCGCTTCTCGGACTTGTTCGTGATCGCACGCAATTCGAGTTTTCGATACAAGGGCAGCGCGGTTGATTTGCGTCAGGTGGGCCGAGAACTCGGCGTGCGCTATGTTCTGGAGGGTAGCGTTCGTCGGGGCAATGACCGAGTTCGGATCACGGCGCAGCTGATTGATGCTGCAAGTGGCGTCCACCGCTGGGCCGAGCGCTATGACCAGAAGTTAAAGGATGTATTTGCGATCCAGGACGACGTGGCGCGGACGATCGCCGCAATTCTGGTCGCGCATGTGAACATGGCGGAAGCTGAACGCACCTTGCTCAAGCCGCCCGCGACCTGGCAGGCCTACGATCACTACATGCGCGCAAGTGCGGCGTGGATAGCGTTCCAGTCCTCGTGGCAAATGGCGGAATTATTGAGGACACGAGGGCACCTCGCAGATTCGCTGGCCATCGATCCGAAATATGCCCGTTGCTATACAATGCTGGCCAGCACTCACCGGGTGGCTTGGCTCAATCCGCTGAATGATGAATATTTGAGCCCGACTATCCTTGACCTGGCCATCAAATTGGCGCGCACGGCAATTGCCCACAATCCGAGCCTGCCCGAAGCCTATGCCGAGTTGGGCTATAACATCATCCGGAAGCGTGACTTCGACGCAGCGACTGGCGCCGCCGAAAGGGCGCTGGCGCTAAACCCCAATTTCGCGGATTACCGCCTCGCGCAAATATTTTACTCGGTGGGAGAGCCGACCAGAGCTATTGCCATCGCCAAGTTGCAAATGCGCCTTGATCCATTCCATCCGCATTTTGCGCCGTTGATGGTCGGCGTAGCTCACTACCACCTCAAAGAATACCACGATGCCCAACATTGGTTGACCGAAGCCATTAGCCGCGCGCCCAATCACCAGTATGGCCACGCCTTCTTGGCTGCGACGTACGCTCAGCTGGGACGAATGGAAGATGCTCGTGCAGAGGCAAACGAGGTTCTACGCTTAAATCCAAGATACAGCATCAGCGGCACCCAGCAGCAGGTATCCATTCTCAAACGCGCCGAAGATTTGGAGCACCTGGTTGACGGGCTGCGAAAGGCCGGCCTTCCAGCATAGTCTCGGCGAATGCGCGGGGGCAAGACATGAGGCGCTGACTGACGGCGATCGGTCGCTATGGACCGAAAAGCGGACGCATTGTGCTCACGTTGAGTCCTTCACCTTTTGACCCACACCGGACTTGCCATAGTCGCTTTAGATGCGGCGCGTCATCACGACGGCATGTCACTCCGCCGCTCTACCACGTGTATCGGATCGTGCCGGTGCCGGCATAGGTTTGCGAGCCGCGCGCGAACTCGCCGTCAAACTTGCCGAGAAGTGTGACGCCGTTGACGAGCTTGAACTCGGCGCCCGCGGATACCAGCGCGGAGTCCTTCGCGGGCGCCGCCCCGTTGACGATGAAGCTCGCGCCGGGAAGCGTCTGGAACACGGCGGTCAGCGCCGGGTCGCTCAGCCAGTCGTGCGCCCAGGCAACGCGTCCGCGCCAGGTCAGCACGGCATCGCGGGAGAACGCCGTCACATAGTCGAAGCGGCTGCCGAGCTCGCTCCTGGTATCCGTGCCGGCGCGCGAATTGTAGGTCAGCCCGAAGCCGCCACCGCTGACGTCGACCTCGCTGTAGCCAGGCGTGCGGAAGTTCTGCGCCTGCAGCGCGGCGTAGGGCGTGATCCCGGCGACCGGTGAGCCGAAGCGATAACCGCCCTCGGCGCGTCCAGCAAAGCTCTGCGCGTTGAAATCGGCGGTGAGGTGATCGCCGAACGCCGCGACGCGGTCGGTCGACATCCAGTAATTGGCAAACGCCAGCGATGCCGCGACATAGGCCGGACCCGAGCGGGTCGCGGCATAGGCGCCGGCCTGGAATGCATCGCTCCTGCCACCGCCCAAGCCTTGTGCGAGATCCCATCGTGTACCGCCGCCGGCGAGCGCGAAGCCCAATACCGTGTCGCGGGTGAAATGATAGTCGAGCCCGCTCGCATAGCCCGCGGCGCGCGACGTCAGGTCATGACTGCCGAGCACGGCCGGATCGCCATTGGTCTTGTTGTAGCCGCCGAAGCCGGCGCCCCATACGCTCCAGCGCGGCTCGTACACCGCGGGCGGCGCCTTGTAGAGCGGCGTCTTCATCACCTTGGCATAAGCGAGCGCGATGTCGGCGGGCAGGTCCGGCCGATCGGGCGCAAAGCCGAGCGTGGGACTGCCGGCGCCGGCGATGCCGTTGCGTCCATCGACGAACGGATCGAGCATGACGCCGAGGAACTGGGTCATCAGCTGGAAGGCACCCTGCTGCGCGCCGGTCGCCGCCTCGCCCGAAAGCAGCGTAAGTGCATTGGCGCGATTGGCGCCGGTTAGCGAGAACAGGTTGCCGAAGCTCGGCGGCAGCGTCCCGCCGCTGTTGAAGAAGTTGTTGAGCGCGCTCGCGACGTTCTGCTGGTTCTGGTTGAGGCGGGCGCCCGCCCCAAAGACGGCACTCGTCAGGGTGAGAACTACGTCATTGGTGGTATAGGTCAGACCAAAGGTGAAATTCGAATTGCTCACGCTCAGCCCGTCGAACCTCCTGCCGCCCAGCCCGTTGGCGTGCAGGATCGTATAGGCCTGCCCACGCGTGAAGGAGCCGGGGCCGACCACGGCCTGCACGGTGCCAGCGAGCGTCGCCGTGCCCGTGACGTTGGCAAAGCTCGCGGCCGACGGGCTCACCTGGACCAGATAAACCGCGCCCGACTGGAAGGCGAGGTTGCCGGCGACCGTCATCGAGCTGCCGGCGGCGCCCGAGCCGGGCGCGAACGTGCCGCCGCTGGTCATCGTGAAGCTGCCGGTCGTGCCCGTTCCGGTGAGGGAGTTGACGCCCGCGGTGAAGACGATCGCATCGGTACGCGTCACACCGTCCCCGGAAAGGCCGCCGGTGATCGTGCCGTTGTTGACGATCGCGAGGCCCGCGCCGCTGATGCCGGCACCGCCGGCGCCGGGGGTGGCATTGCCGCCCCCGATGCCAAAGCTTCCGCCATTTCCACCCGTAATGGATCCGGCGTTCGTGAGCGTCCCACCGGCGCCGCCGAAGGAGACGCCCACACCGCCGGAGGCGCCGTTCCCACCGGAGGCGCTGACGAGCCCGATGCCACCGTTACCGCCGTTTCCTCCCGTAATGGATCCTGCGTTCGTGAGCGACCCGCCTGTGCCGGCGAAGGAGACGCCCGCTCCGCCGGAGCCACCCGCGCCACCCGATCCGACGCCGCTCAAGCCCGTAGAACTCTGCCCGCCGTTTCCGCCATTTCCACCTGTTATGGTTCCGGAGGTCGTAAGCGTTGCACCCGTGCCGGCGAAATAGGCGCCCGCTCCGCCGGAGCCGCCGTTCCCGCCGGGGGCGCCGAAACTGCCGATCCCGCCGCTTCCGCCGTTTCCTCCCGTAATGGCTTCGGTGTTCGTGAGCGTCCCGCCGGTGCCGGCGAAGGAGACGCCCGCACCGCCGGAGCCGCCCGCACCACCCGATCCGATGAAGCCCATGGTCGCAAAACCACGTCCGCCGCTTCCGCCACTTCCCCCCGTTATGGTTCCGGAGGTCGTGAGCATTGCACCCGAGTCGACGAAATAGGCGCCCACTCCGCCGGACCCACCAGCTCCGCCGTTTCCTCCGCCGCCGCCTGCAAAGGGTTGAATGAGATTTCCGTTGCCGCCGTTGCCGCCTGTTCCTCCGTCGATCGACCCGGAATTCGTGTTGGCGGTTGCCCCCGAGACGATGGCTCCATAG